>NZ_JBFUKC010000007.1:0-193602 GCF_056401045.1 Rhizorhabdus sp. P4_G6
CCGTCACCGTCAGGCCATCTTCAAAATTCCTCCGGCAGACATTTCGTGGGTCAGCCGGCGATCCCCCCGTTGACCGATTGCATCAGGCGGTCGTTGCTCGTCGGGCCGAGAACACTGTTTCTCGCCACGCGGAACAAGAATCCGGCCAGTCCGAACGAAGCGGAGGCTGTCGGTGATCTTGCGGCCATCCGGCGGCTCGAGGCTTAGTCCATCGAGACGATGCCTCTGCGGCATTTTCCCTGGATTCAACTTTGAAAACCGACAGGAGCGGGACCACGATGCTCAATCAGGCAGACCTCTACCATATCGGCATCGTCGTCGATGACTTCGACGCCGCGATGGATCGCTACGGCCGACAGATGGGGGTGACATGGTCTCCGCTCATCAACGTCACGGTGCAGATCTGGACCCGCGATCATGGCGAGATGGAACTGCATTCCCATGCGATCTATTCCCAGCAGCAGCCGTGCATCGAACTGGTGAAAACGCTGCCCGGCACTTTCTGGACCCCGGCCGAGGGACGGCCGCTGCATCATCTGGGCTACTGGGTCGACGATCTCGCTGCCGCTTCAGCCGATCTGGAAGCGCGGGGCTGCCCGAAGATCGCCTGCGCGCAGCACGACGGCGCGATGATGGGGTTCGCCTATCATGAAATGAAGGACGGGCCTTATATCGAGCTCGTCGACCGCGCGGTCTTCCCGGACTGGCCGGCCTTTCTGGCTGGCCGGATGCAGCATGAGGTCGTCCACAAGGACTGACCTGCCGGTGGCGAAGCGGCGACGCTTCGTCCCGTCATCGAGGAAGGGCCGATGATCACGCTACACGGGATGTTCAGTCCCAACGTCTTCAAGATCGCCCTGATGCTCGAAGAGGCCGGCCTGCCATACCGGACGGAGCATGTCCCGGTGATGTGCGGCGGAAACCACAGGAACGACTTCCTGAAGCTGAACCCCTTGGCCAAGGTTCCGGTGATCATCGATCCGAACGGGCCTCTGGCTGGCCGCGCGTTGTTCGAGAGCGGCGCCATTCTCATCTACCTTGCCGAAAACTACGCCCCTGCCCTCCTGCCGCGGGAAGCGCATGACCCAAGCCGTTGGCAGGTGCTGACCTGGCTCGCGGTCCAGATGGCACTCGCCGGGCCCATGCTGGGGCAGATGAACCATTTCCAGGGACTGCCCGCCGAGAAGGACGGCTATGCCTACGGCCGGTATCGCGACCAGGCGCGGTTCGTCTATGAGCGGATCGACGGGCAGCTTGCGGACAACGCCTATCTGGCCGGCGCGAGCTATTCGATCGCAGACATCGCGATGTATCCCTGGACCGCCTACATGGAACGGCACGGCTTTGCGCCGGACGATTTCAGGCATCTGATGCGATGGCGGTCGGAGATCGACAAACGTCCGGCGACGGCACGCGCGCTCAAGGTCATGATGGCCTTCATGCGGCTCGATGGCGAATCCCTGCAACGCACCACGCCGCAGGACATGGACCGGTTCTACAACCGTTCGGCGCCCGGCCCGGCGATGGACAGCGACGCCTATTTCGCGCTGGGGCCCATGATATCGGCGCGTCCGGCGCCTGGGTGATCCCGCCTCGCGGGCGCGTCGACAAGGGCTTCGCCCCGTTGCCTCCCAATTCCGTCGCTGTGCCGGCCCGCCGGGCGTTACATCGACAGTGGCCTCGACCAGCATGCCGCCTTCGGATCGCGACGCGCACGCTTGGCCTCCGCCGGATAGGCGAGGCCCGTGGCGACTCGCCAAGCTGGACGGGCCGCCTAATGTGCTCTGGTGCTGGGAAATTCCGTTAACGATGCCACCCCTCGTCCCTGCCTGCAGTTGCCGGGATAGGTGCAGGCCCGGCAAACAGCTTGCGTCGTCTTGCCGGGCGAGATGGCGAGACCGCTCAGCGCGGGCGGGTCTCTACCCGCAGCCGGCGCAATTCGACGCTGCGGAACTTCCACGCATCCTCGATCCGTACATAGCGCTCGTGATAATGGCCGTAGCCGTGAAGATAGGCGATCGGGGATGCCGGCGCGTCGTCGAAGAACAGCTCGTCCTCCATCGCCCAGACGCCATGCGCCTCGTCCGGCCCGTCGAAGCCGATCTGCGGCATGTGGCCGAAGTGGATCGTCGCAACTCCCTCGAGCGAGGAGGAGACGCCGGCCCTGACCGCCGCACGGCCGGAAAAAACGAGGCCCGGCCCGTCATCCGGCGCGCTCAGCACGGCATCATCCGCAAAAAGCGTCTCGAACGTGTCCCAGTCCTTGGTGTCGACCGCGCGGAAATAACGCGCCTTGAGTTCGCAAATCGCCACATGGTCCACAAGTTGGTTCAAAGGATCGGTCATGATCGTCAAAGGCCTCTGCTGCCTAAGACTTGCCTATAAGGATTTGCGCAAAGCGCGCACATGCATTCGGACGACGCGCGCGATGCTCCCGCGTGGCAAGGCGACCGCGTTTGAGCCCACCAGGGCGGGCAGCGTCGAGGGTAGTTTGATGAGCAAGACCATGGTCGTGACCGGTTCGGCATCGGGGATCGGCAAGGCGACCGCGGAGCGGTTCCGTCGGCGGGGGCACCGGGTGATCGGGGTCGATCGTCGCGAGGGTGGAGCGGATGACATCGTCGCCGACCTGAGCACGCCGGACGGGCGCGCCGCGATGATCGAGGCGGTCGAGCGCGCATCTCCCCAGGGAATCGATGCCGTCGTGGCTTCCGCGGCGATTGCTAGCGTACCGCAGCCGCACGCCATGATCGCGATCAACTATTACGGCGCGATTGCCACGCTCGAGGGGTTGCGCCCCCTCCTCGCCCGTTCCCCGGCGCCGCGCGCCATCACCTTCTGCTCCACGGCGATGCTGCTGCCGAGCATGGACGAGGGGTTGATCACCGATCTGCTGGAAAAGGACGAGCAGACGGTGCTCGCAAGCCTGACGGCCGATGCAAATGTCTGTTACTGCTCGGGCAAACGCGCGCTCGGGCAGTGGCTGCGCCGCGCGGCCGTTTCGCCGGAATGGGCCGGTTCCGGCATTCTCCTCAATGCGATCGCGCCGGGCGTGATCAACACCCCGATGAACGACATCGTCTTCTCCAGCGAAGAGGGGCGGCGGATGCTCGCCACCTATCAGCCGAACGCCGTCGGCCGCTTCGGCGAGGCCGATGAAGTCGCCGAGGCGGTGGCCTTCCTGGCGGAGTTGGAGGGGAACTACCTCCTCGGGCAGATCCTCTTCACCGATGGCGGCACCGAGGCGCTGCTCAGGCCCATCGCCGTCTGAGCCACGGTTGTCGTGGGAGAGGATCCGGGCCGCCCTCAGGCCGCAAAGCCTCTCCCGCCCCTGTTAAATCCATGCGGTACACCCTAAGGTCCATCCTGACCTATGAGTGATGGATCTCCGACATTAGCCCGCATTCGGCCCGGGCGCGTGAGCGCGACCGAAGCCGCGCGACGTCGCGATCTGTTGCTCGACACTGCCATGGACGAATTCACCACGCATGGCTTCGCCGCGGCAAATCTCGATCGCATCGCCCGCAATTGCCGCATCAGCAAGATGACCATCTACCGCCAGATCGGCGGCAAGGAGAATTTGTTCCTCGAGGCTACTCAGCGCGGCGCGCGGGAGTTGCTGAACAGCTTCCAGGCCATTGTCGACAAGGGCGAGTCCCCGAGGAAAACCATCCTCGCCATCATCCGCCAGTGCCAGCAGGCCAGCGGCGAAACCGATTTCGGATCGCTCCAGATGGCAATTGCGGAATGCCGCTCCTTTCCCGAAATCGCCAACACCATGCTGGAGGACACGCTCAATATCTACCGGCCGGTGGCCGACTATTTCTACGGGATTTGCGCGGGCAGCATTTCCCGCGAACAGGCGCACCGCGAAGCTCTGATCCTCATGAGCATGTCCGTCGGCGGCTTCCTGAAGCTGCTGGGTTCGACCGAGCCGGACAGCGCCGAATGGGCGGAAGACGTCTACCGGATCTTCATGCAGGGCGCCGGCATAACCGAGGCGATGATCGGCGCGGGAGACGACTGAAGGCCTTTTTCGAACTCAGCTTTCCGGAACGGTGGGCGCGTTGACGCGCACGGCGATATGGCGGTGACGAATGCGCCAGCCCTTGTCCGTACGGCAGGCGATATCGGTGTAGGCGACATTGCTGATGGCGCCGCCCACGGTGCTGACCAGCGCGCGCGACAGCATGTCGACCGTCCCATCCTCCGGCAGATCGGCCACAATATTGGAGGCGAGGTGGATCACCTCGGTGCTCAGGGTCTTGCGCCAGAACTCCTTGATCGCCGGCAGGCCGATACAGATACCTCCGCCGACGTCGCTGAAATCGACCGTTGCGTCCTCGGTGAACACTTCGTTCGCGCGGGAAAAGCGACGATCGTCGATCGCATGGGTGTAGCGCCACACCACTTGCTGCAGTTCCGCAAAATCAGCCGCGTCGATCATGATGCCACCTCGCCCTGTTCTCCAGCGGCATGGCGCATCGCCCGCCATGCATAGACCATCGCCGGTCCAAGCGTTCCGCCGGGTCCGGGATAACATCTTCCCATCACGCTGGCGGCGGAATTGCCCGCGGCGTAAAGTCCGGCGATCGGATTGCCGTCGCGATCCATCACGCGGCCATCGCCATCCGTCAGCAAGCCGCCCTTGGTTCCCAGGTCCCCGGGCCAGATGCGTATGGCATAGAAGGGCGGTCTCTCAAGCGTGCCGAGATTGGGATTGGGGCCATGGAAGGGATCGCCCCAGCCATTGTCGAACCGATTGCCGCCGCGCTGGTAGTCCTCGTCCACGCCCTTGCGGGCAAAACCGTTGAAGCGGTCGATCGTGGCGGAAAGCGCGGCGGCATCCAGCCGGGTCTTTCCGGCCAGTTCGCGCAGGCTGGCAGCCTTGATCATGAACCCGCCGTCCAGCCAATCCCGCGGCATCTGGCGCGCCCCGAGATAGGTAAAGGCGTAATTGTCCCGGTGCCGGCTATCCATGATCAGCCAACTGGCCTCGGTGCCGGCATGGTCCAGCATCGCGCGGCCGCAATCGCAATAGGGTTGCGCCTCGTTCAGGTAGCGCTGCGCATGCTGATCGACGATCAGGCTGTGCGGCAGCGACCGTTCCGTGAGCGTCAGGGAATTGGTGCCATCCGGCAGCCGAACCACCGGCATCCACCAGCCTTCCTCCATGAGCGCCGTGTCCGCGCCCAATGCCATCGCCGCCTCGATCGGTTGGCCGGTATCGCCAGGGGCGGTGGTGGTGAATTCTCCGCCCATCGGCTGATAACGGCGACGGAAGGCATCATTGCGAGAATAGCCTCCTGCCGCCACCAGCACGGCCTTGCGCGCCTGCACGCGGACATGCCGCCCGTTGTGACGAAAGAGCACGCTATCCACCCGCCCGTCATGGCGTTCGAACGCCTCGACATCGGCCTCCAGCAGCAGGTCGGCACCGCTCTTTCGGGCCAGCCGCATCAGTTCGCCCATGGTGGCACGCCCGGCCAGCAGGGCCGTCCGGCCAGAGAGCTTCCAGCGCAGCGTGCGCGCGAAGATCCGGGCCAGCGTCCACAAATGGCCGAGCTTGCGAAAGGGTGCGAGCAGGGCCAGAAATTCGTGCCGTTCGAACACCAGCGGAATGGGATGATCCTGCTGCCGCAGGGTCTTGAGGTCCCCGCCCAGCCCGCTCCCGTCGATGATCGGACAAGCGAGGCCCCGGCCCACCTTGGCGCCCGGTAATTGCGGATAATAATCGGGGTAATAGGTGAATTCCCAGCGCATCCCCAGATCGCCGAAATGGGCAACCATCTCGGGGCCGGCATCAATGAAGGCCGCCATGCGCTCGGGTGCTGTGGGCGGACCGCAATCGCCTACCGCATGTGTCAGATAATCCCACGATTCCTCGCGGCTGTCCGCCATGCCGTTTTCGGCCATCAACGGGTGATTGGGCACCCACATGCCACCGCCGGAACAGGCCGTCGTGCCGCCCCATTTGTCGGTCTTTTCCAGGATCAGGACTGACAGGCCAGCATCCGCGGCGGTGATTGCGCCAGCCAGAGCGGCTGCGCCGCTACCCACCACCACCACATCCACCGCGGACGGGATGCTTCCGGTCATGTATCTCTCCCGCGATCTTTCGCTGCGGGCCTTGTCTGGCACAGCCCCCTGGCGGTGCCCACTCCCATCTACCCGTCAGCCCTGAGTGACGATCAGGGATTCGTAACTCCTGACGAAGCTGTCCTTCAGTTCCGGCTCTTCGGCCAGGTGCAGTTCGGGCAAGCGCGTGACCATCGCCTTGAACATGATGCAGGCTTCCTGCCGGGCCAGCTGGTTGCCCAGACAGAAATGCGGCCCCGCGGCGAAGGCAATGTGGAAATTGTTCTTGCGGGTGATGTCGAACCGGTCCGCTTGCGCGAAGCGGGTGGGATCGCGGTTGGCGGAATTGAGCGCGGCGACCACCGGGGCCCCGGCCGGAATCACATCATCGGCCATGGGCACATCGACAAGTGCCTCGCGCGGCAAGGACCAGTGCGAAGGGCTTTCGTAGCGCAGCATCTCTTCCACCGCCGCGCGCACCAGTTCCGGGTCTTCGCGCAGCAGGCGATACTGGTCCGGGTGCTTGAGCAGGAGGTAGGTGCCGTTCACCACCAGGCTCGCGGTCGTTTCATGGCCTGCCATGATTAGCAGCTGCAGCGTGCCGAGCACTTCCAGCTCGCTCAGCTTGTCGCCCTCGTTCTCCGCGCGGATCAGGACCGAAACCAGATCGTCGGACAGGTTCTTCGAGCGCTGCCGCACCAGATCGCGGAAGTAGTAATAGAAATTGCGCTGCGCATCGCGGATCTTGGCGATCTGTTCCGCGCTCGGCGCATAGGTGCGAGGCGCCCGGACGATCGTATCCGTCCACGCTCCCCACAGGGCGTGGTCTTCGTGCGGCACGCCCATCAATTCGCACATGACCTTTTCCGGCAGCGGAAAGGCCAGGTCTTTCAGGACGTCGAATCGCGGCTTGTCCCGTACCCTGTCGATCAGCTCATGTGTGATCGCCTTTACCCGCGGGATCCACGCAACCACGCTGCTCGGCTTGAAGGCGCCTTCGAGGATATTGCGCATCCGCCTGTGATCGGGCTCGTCCATGTGGATCAGCATGGAGGTAAACGCCCGGCGCGCGTTCTCCAGATCCTGGTCATTCCCGATATCGCCGGTATTGGCGTTGATTTCGGCTTCCGCCTGGCGCGCACGGCTGAAGCGTTCATCGCGATAGACCGCGACGACATCGTCATAACGGGTGACGAAGCGCATATCCCCCGCCGGGGCGACGGGTTCATTGTCCCTCAGCCAGCCCAGCAGCGGATAGGGATCCGAAAAATCCTGATGCCTGGCAAGCAACTCCCCGGCCGTCCCGAACGGATGGCCTGCTTCGGCAGAAAGATTACCCATCACATCCCTCGCGATTCTGAGTTGCGCATCCAATGATACTGGTTAGTATCGAAATCAAGGAAAAATGTGAGTCAGAGGAGCCGGTCATGGCGCAACAAGTGGGGGGCACCGCCGTCCCAGCCCATATCCCCGCGGACATGGTCGTCGATCTCGACCTCTACAATCTGCCGCTGACCAACACCAAAGACCCTCAGGCCGCCTTCATGGCCTTTCGCGATTCTGGCGATATCTTCTGGACGCCGCGCCATGGCGGGCACTGGGTCGTGACTAGGCCGGAAGACATTCGCACAATCCAGAACGACACCGAAAACTTCGACCGTTCGCAGCAAAGCATCCCGAATTTCGACATGGGCGGCCGCAGCCTGCCGATGATGTCCGACCCGCCCGAACATGAGTTCCTGCGGCGTCCGCTCACCCGCGCCTTCCTGCCGCAGGTGATGGCGCAGATGGAAGACAAGGTGCGCGGGATCACGGTGCAACTGATCGAGACCTTCGCGGAGCGGGGCGAGTGCGATTTCGTGGAAGAATTCGGCAAGGTCTTCCCGATTCTCGTGTTCTTGGACCTGGTCGACCTTCCCCGCGCCGATCGGGTCACGTTGCTGCCGATGGCCGAAGCGCTGACCCGCGGCGCTTCCGCAGAAGAACGGGTGATCGCCTGGAACGAGATTCTCGATTATCTGACACCCATCGTCACCGCGCGGCGCGAAAAGCCCGGCAATGACCTGATCAGCCTGATGGTCAATACGGACATCGGTGGCGAAAGGATTTGCTTCAGGGATGCGCTCACCATGTCCGGCACGGTGACGCTGGCGGGGCTCGACACGGTGGCCGCCATGCTCGGCTTCGTCATCCGCCATCTGGCGATGAACCCGAAGGACCGGGAACAGATCGTCGAGTCTCTGGATGACGATGAGTTCATGAAGCTTGTGGTGGAGGAGCTACTCCGCCGCTATCCCATCGCCAACAGCGGCCGCGTCGCCAGCCACGACATGGACTGGCGCGGCGCGCCTATCCGCAAGGGTGACATGGTGCTGGTCGCCAACGTCTTTGTCGGCCTCGATGAAGCGCGATTTCCGCATGCGCTGGTCGTCGATTTCTCACGCAGCAACGTCCGGCATCACAACAGTTTCGATTCCGGCCCGCACACCTGCGTCGGCGCGTCTCTGGCGCGGCGGGAACTGCGGATTTTTCTGGAAGAATGGCTAAGGCGCATCCCGAAGTTTTCCATCAAGCCCGGAACCACCCCGATGATGGCGACCGGCATGGTCTCCAGCGTATTGGCCCTGCAACTGGAATGGCCCGTCAAGGGCTGACCGCCAAGACTCTCCGCGCGCGGCAACCCGGCTTGCGCCAAACTGGAATGCGGCGCGAACAAGCATCGGCACACACATCAAGCGAGGCAAGAAGCACATGGGTGAGAAAACGGATGCCATCATCGTCGGAGCCGGTTTCGCCGGCCTCTACATGCTGCACAAGCTGCGAGAAAACGGTCTCAGGGCCCGGCTGATCGAGACCGGTTCCGATGTCGGCGGGGCCTGGTACTGGAATCGTTATCCGGGCCTGCGCTGCGACGTCGAAAGTCTGGACTACCAGTACCAGTTTTCGGAGGAGCTGGAAGCCGGCTGGAACTGGCCGGAGCGCTATTCCGAAGGGCCGGTGATCCAGAAATATCTGGCCTATGTGGCAGATCGGCTAGATCTGCGCCGCGACATCACTTTGAATACGCGCGTCGAATCCGCCAGCTTCGACGAAGCCGCCAATGCCTGGCGGGTAGGTTGCGACAATGGCGAAACGCTGTCCGCTACCTGGCTGCTGCTGGCAGTCGGCCCGCTCACTGCGGTCAACACCCCGCAATTCGAAGGCCTGGACAGCTTCAAGGGCCGCATCCTGCATACGGCCCGCTGGCCGCACGAAAAGGTGGATTTTTCGGGCCGCAAAGTGGCCGTGATCGGTACGGGTTCCTCCGGCATCCAATGCACGCCGGTGATCGCCCAGGAAGCCGCCCAACTCACCGTTTTCCAGCGGACACCGGCCTACAGCATGCCCGTCACCAACCAGGTGATGAGCGCGGACGATCAGGCCGCCGCCCATGCCCGTTTCCCGGCGGACCGCGATGTCCGTTATGCCTCCGCCGGCGGCATGGTGTTGTCGCCCAACCCCAAGAAGGTGTTCGAGGTCTCTGCCGAGGAACGCGAGGCGGAATTCGAGCGCCGCTGGATCATGGGCGGTTTCGGCTTCCTCATGTCCTTCAGCGACATTCTCATCGATGAGGCCGCCAACGCCGAGGCCGCCAATTTCGTGAAGCGCAAGATCCGCGAAAAGGTGAAAGACCCGAAGACCGCGGCGGCCTTGACGTCACAGGACTATCCCCTCGGCGCGAAGCGCCCGTGTCTCGACGTCAATTACTATGAAAGCTTCAACCTGCCGCATGTGAAGCTGGTCGACGCCCGGAAGAACCCGATCGAGCGCTTTTCCGAAGAGGGGATCGTGGCCGGCGGAGAGACCTATCCCTTCGACGATATCGTGCTCGCCACCGGTTTCGACGCCGTGACGGGGGCCGTGCTCAAGATCCGCATCACCGGGCGCGACGGCGTGACGATGCAGGACGCCTGGCAGAACGGGCCGCGTACCTATCTCGGTCTCAGCGTAGCCGGTTTCCCCAACATGTTCACCCTCGATGGCGCGCAGAGCCCGTCCATCATCGTGAATACTCCCCTGGCGATCGAGCAGCAGGTTCGCTGGGTGGCGTCCTGCATCGAACATGCGCGCCAGAACGGATACGCCACGATCGACGCGTCGCCCGAAGCGCAGTCCGAATGGGTCGATCATGTGAATATGGTGGCGAGCTACACGCTCTACCCCAAGGCCGATTCCTGGGCGATAGGGGCCAATATCCCCGGCAAGCCAAGGGTTTTCATGTTCTACCTCGCCGGTCTGGGTGGCTATGGGAAAGCCTGTGACGAGGTGACCGCAGCCGGTTATCGTGGCTTCCATATGCAAAAGGCGACCGGAATGGTCGACGCCTGACAGAGGCATGGTCGCGGTGGTCGGCGGGATCGTAGTCCATTTCGTCGGCCTGGATTGGGGGCGGACCGCTCGCAATATCCACGCCGACACAGGAATCGACGCCCGCGCCCCGGATGACGACGACCCGCACCTAAGATCGCTGACGTACCTTGGCGAAATCGGCAGGCGCGAAACCTAATCCTGGGGGACGTATTCCGGAGCGTCTGTGCGCCTATGCGGAGAGCATTGCACAAGCGCGATCTACACGCTGAGGGCCGAAGTGACTGTCGACTACGATCCCTATTCCGACGAGGCGATGACCGACCCCATGCCGCTCTATGCGGCGATGCGGGCCGAAGGTGGGCCACACTACATCCCGAAGTACGACGCCTGGGCCATTGCGCGGTTCGACGATGTGATGGAGGCCAGCCTGCGCGAGGATGTGCTCGACTTCTCGCAGGGCGGCTCGCCGGGGCAGGTACTGCTGAACGAGCCGTCGCCGGCCAGCTTTGCAACCGCCAATGCGCCCGTTCACCGCAAGTGGCGGCAGCTGGTCGCCCCGCAATATGGACCGGCGGCCATCCGCGCCGAGCAGGATCGCGCGCGCGCGCTGGCGCGGTCGGTCCTCGATCCGCTGTTGAAGCAGGGCCGAATGGACGCGCACAACGATTATGCGCGTCCAGTCATGTGCCGGAATTCCATGCACAATCTCGGTCTGCCGATGTCCGACGCCGAGACCATCAGCCGATGGCTCCAGCAGATGATGTTCCGCGAGAAAGGGCAGTCGGGTGCCACCGCGGCGCTGAACCAGGAGGCGGCGGGCCATCTTTTCGGCTATCTGGCGGACTGGGTCGCCCAGTTGCGCGCCGATCCGTCGAAAGCGACCGGGCAGAGCAGGAGGTTGCTGGAGGGCACCATCGACGGGCAGCCCACCACTGACGAGCAACTGATGGGCGATCTGTTCGTGCTGCTGATAACCGGGGCGGAAACGACGCCCATGGCCACCGCCGGCACGCTCTACTACCTGGCGCGGCATCCCGACCAGCGCGAGGCCGTGATCCGCGACCCCGCCCTCGCGCGCGCCGCTTTCCTCGAAACCTGCCGGCTGGACCAGCCTACCAACATGCTGGCCCGGGTCGCCGCCAAGGATTTCGAATTGTCCGGCCGCCATATCAAGGCGGGACAGAAAATCCTGATGATCTACGCCTCGGCCAACCGCGACGAAAAGCATTTCGAGCGCGCGGATAGCTACGACATGCATCGCAAGCAGCGGCGCGACATGTCATTCGGAATTGGCGGACATTATTGCCTCGGCGCGCATCTCGGGCCGGCGTTCGGAACGATCATGGTGCAGGAGGTGCTGCGCGCCGCGCCGCGCTATCGCATCGACGAAGCGGGCTGCAAGCGATCCTATGCGGAGTTCCTGGCGGGGTTCGTCGAGGTGCCGGTGATCTTCGAACCGTAAACCGTCAGCAAGGGCCGTCCATCGGAGGGCCGAGCCCAAGCTTAATCTACCGGCTCCAGCAGTTCCAGTCGTCGAGATTGGAGGCGGTATGCGTGATGTAGCGCAACCCCGCCTGGCTCGCGAGCCCAGCGGTGCTGTTTGCGTGCGCCGGCGGCTTTTCCGTCACAAGATGCGGAACACGGATTCACCGCAATTGTTCAGGCCGGCGACCGTTGACCGCGCTCGATCCGCCCAGCAGCTTGCCGCGCATCCACAAATCCGGCGAGGCGGCCGGATCGCCGCGGTCGTGCGCGGAAACGGCGGAGGACGCGCGCGCCGGGTTGGCGAGGACACGGGCGAAGCCCAGCGGCATGCGGATCATCATGCCATCGGCCGGCGGCCCTTCCTCGATCAGCAGCACATTTGTCGCAGGATCGGCAGTCAGCCGCTCGGCCAGCACGCACCCGGCGGAACCGGCGCCGACGATGATGTAGTCCCAGCGGCCGGCAGCGCCAGCGGCGGTGTCAGCCGGCAAAGCTCTGCACCTCGCCGGCGTCGGTCACCGAGATCGGGGTCAGCACGCGGTGGCGGAAGCGCCAGCCCTCGACGGTGCGCACATATTGATCGGCATATCGGCAGTTCACCGTCACCGCCGGTCGACCGCGCCACTGCACGTTCTCGATCACCATCACATTGCCGCGCGCTCCATCGGCGGTCGCCTCCAGCCCGGAAAGCTGGGAGAGCTGGTGGATGAAGCCGATGGCGGGCAGGAAGCCCTCGAACATCGCGCGGATCGCCGCGCGACCGACGGTGTCGGGGTCGGGCTGGCCGAGCATTGGCGCGAAGCCGGTGAGGATGCCGTCCTCCGCGAATGTCGCGGCGACGTCCGCGGCATCGCCGGCGCTGGCCGCGTGGCTATAGCGCGCCACCAGCATCTGGATGGCGATGGCGTCGTCGGCAGTGAGGGTCATAAAGGGCCTCCGTGGGTTGCGGCTCTGCCGCCGGTTGCTATCGGCGTGCGTCAGGCGAAATGCGGAGCGATGTCTTCCATGAACCATTGCGCGTAGTCGGCATAAGCCTCGGCATCCTCGACCGGCGGAATGGGATGCGCGGCGATGGTGACGCCGTTGCGCTGCAGCCAGCCCATCTTGTCGATCATCTCCTGCGCGGAGAAGATCTCCTTGCCGACCGGCGCCGCGCCCTCGACATGGCCCTCGCCGATGAACGTGACGGCCAGCATGTACATGACGTCGAAGTCGCCTCCCCGGAACTCCGGCAGCGAGCGGATAAAATCCAGCCGCGCGGGCAGTTCGTCGGGCTGGGTCAGGAACGGCACCCAGCCGGTGGCGAAGCGCGCCAGCCGCCGCAGTGCCGGATCCGAATCGCCTCCCAGCCAGATCGGGATGTGCGGCGCCTGCGCGCCCTGCGGGTCGCACACGACATCGCGGAACGACACGAATTCGCCCTCGAAGCTGGCGACCGGCTTGGTCCACAGCTCGATGATCGCGGCGAGGTATTCGTCCATGATCCGCCCGCGCTTGTGGAACGGCACCCCGAGCGCGTCGAACTCCTCCTTCAGCCAGCCGGCAGCAAAGGTCACGTTGGTGCGCCCGCCGCTCAGCCAGTCGATCGTCGACAGCGCTTTGGCGATGGTGATCGGGTGGTGCAGCGGCAGGATGGTGATCGAGGTGCCGATGCGCATCCGCTCGGTCGCGCCGAGGTAATAGCCCTGGGCGGCGGCGGCGTGGAAATAGTGCGAGCCGGACAGTTCCACATGGCTGCTGGGGACGACGAGGTGCTCGGGTACCAGCACCATGTCGTAGCCCAGCGCCTCGACCCGCTTGAGCATCCGGGTCTGGATGGCGCCGGTGACGTCGGCCTCCCACTCRTGGGCGACGTTCTTCAGGCGGGTCATGTTGGGCAGGGTGAAGGCGAATTTCATCGGGCGGCTCCGGCAAAGGGCGAGGGGTCAGTCGCAGCGGATGTGGAGGTGTTTGGGCACCCGCAGCCAGATGCCGCGGATCGCCGGCGGCGGCATCGCGGGGTCGAGCCGCGCGTTCGGCATGCGCGCGATCACTGCCTTCAGCGCCCGACCCATCTCCAGCCGGCCGAGGTGCTGGCCGATGCACAGGTGCGGGCCTTGCGCGAAGGCGAGGTGGCGGTCGGAATTGGCACGGAAGATGTCGTAGCGGTCGGGATCGGGGAAATGCGCCGGATCGCGGTTGGCCGAGCCGATCGACACGTCGATCACCGCTCCGCCCGGAATCTCCACCCCCGCCAGCACGGTGTCGCGGGCGGTCCAGCGGAAGGTGAGCGAGACGGGCGGGTTCCAGCGCAGCCCCTCCTCGATCGCCCGCGGGATCAGCTTGGCGTCCTCGCGGACCGCGGCGAACTGCTCCGGGTTGGTCAACAGTCCGGTCAGCAGCACGCTGGTGCCGCGGTAGGTGGTGTCGCCGCCGGCGTTGAGCAGCTGGCGGAAGAACGAGATGATCACCTCGTCGGGCAGGCGATCGCCATCGATCTCCACCTGCGACATAACGCTGACGATGTCCTCGCCAGGCTTGCGCCGCCGCTCCGCGACGAGATCGGCGATATAGGCGCCGAGCTTGTTGCTGGCGTCCACCGCGTTCTCGACGCTGGCGACGAAGCTGGTCTGCGCGACCGCCAGCTTGTGGAACAGCGCCATGTCGCTTTCCGGCAGCTGCATCATCGAGAAGATCACCTGGAACGGGAAATGCAGCGTGAATTCCTGGATGAGATCGCCATGGCCGCGCGCGACGATCGGATCGAGCAGCCGCGAGACCACCGGATCGACCAGCTTTTCGCCCCACAGCGCCACATATTGCGGCAGGAACGCCTTCTGGAAGATGCGGCGGAAGCGGGCATGCTGGGCGCCGTCCATCGTGCTCACGCTCGCCCCGAAGCTGATCCCCAGGTTCTTGGCCAGCGCCTGTTGGGTGAACACCTCGGGCGTACGCAGCACTTCGACGACGGCGTCATAGCCCGTGACAGTATAGTGTGGAAACGGCGCCAGGGTGGGGTCGGTGCCGCAGGCGAACAGGGTGGGATAGTTGACCTCGTGGACCGAGCCCTTCCCCATCAGATCGTGGATCAGCGGATAGGGATCATCGAAATCGCCGATCACCATTTCGTCGGCGAAGAACGGGTCGAAGCTGCGATCGTCGAGGTCCTGCAGGGGTGGAATCGCGGTCATGTCTTGCCCTTCGTCAATCCGGAGCATCGTGCGTGATCACAGCGTGTCGCCGTCGACGGTGCGGCCGGTGGTCGGATCGGCAAGGCCGGCCCAGCAGTCGACCACCTGCTCCTCGCCAAGCCATGCGGCCACCCGGACCCCGATCTCGCGCCCTTCTGCGACCAGCCGGTCAAGCACCGGCCGCACCACCGCGTTGAGCCGAGGTTCGGCCATCGTCATCCTCCCGCCGGTCGTGCCGCGCCCAGCCGGTTGCCAGCGTCGTCCCATAGTGCGTCGGCCAGATCGCGCGCCTGCGCCGTCCAGCCGCCCAGCTCACCTTGGAGCAGCTTGAGCCGGTAGGTCCAGAGGTGCAACGGATACTCGAGGGTGAGCCCCATCGCGCCGGTGAACTGGTGGCAATCGTAAATCACCGTGCGGACGTTCTGCTGGATGTAGGTGAGCGCGGTCAGCGCGTCGGCCGGGATCAGGCTGTGCGCGGCGCGCAACGCCAGCCAGCGGGCCGCCGAGACGATCTGCTCGCACCGGGCGAGGCGGTGCTGCACCGCCTGGAAGTCGCCGAGTGGCTGGCCGAACTGCCAGCGGTCCTTCACGAAGCCCACCGTCGCATCGAGCGCGCCGCGCATGACCCCGGCCGCCTCCGCCGCCACAGCCAGCCGCCAGCGCCGCTCGACCGCGCACGCCGTATCGGCATCGAGCAGGCGTGCGCCGGCGGGCAAGGCGTTCAGCATGCCGATCGGGTAGGCGATCACGGTGTCGAGCGGGATCACGTCGCCAGTCGAGATCGGGGCGACGACCAGCCCCGCGTCGGTGCGGATGCAGGCGAGCGAGGCCACCGTGAGGAAGCGGGTCGGCACGCCGATACCCTCGCACATCGCGATGCCATCGCCCGGATCGGCGCCCAGCAGCGGCCCGACCAGCGCGCTGGCGGCGACTTCGGCGCTGCACGCCAGTCGCCCTGCCCTCTCGACCAGCAGCGCGGCGTCGAGCGGGCCGAAACCCTCCTCCCCGGCAATGGCGAGGAACCCTGTCTCAGCGATATCGGCGCGCAGCTCGGCACGGTACGCGGTGTAGGCGGCATGCTCGGCATCGAATCCGGCATGCCGCTCCAGCAGGCGGTCGAGCGCATCGAGCAGCATCGTCTGATCTTCGGAAAGGTCGAGGTCCATCAGTCTTTTAGTCCCAGGCCTAGTACATCGCGGGCGATCAGGTTGAGCTGGATTTCCGCGGCGCCCGAGGCGATGCCGGCGGCGATGGCGCGGCGGTGGTGGGTCTCGATCATCGGATCGTCCAGCCCGGCCAGCAACGACGGCTGAAAATCGAGCACGAATTCGGCCACCGCGTTTTCCGCCGCGATCGTCGCCGTGCGCGCGACGCTGGTGCCGCCATCGGGGGGCAGATTGCGGGAGCGCCGGTCGATCACCTCGTAGGTCAGGTTGCGGGCCGCCTCGCAGGCGGCGTGGGCGGCTGCGGCCTTTTCGCGCGCGGAGGCGCCGAGCGCGCCGTTCGCGCCCATGAGCCGCACCGCGCGATCGAGAATGCGCGTGGCCAGCGCATAGCGCGGGATACCGACGCGCTCGAAATGCAGCGCATAGCGCGCCACTTTCCAGCCATTACCGACCCCGCCGAGCACCTCGTCGGCGCGAACCTCGACATCGTCGAAGAACACTTCGTGGAGGTCGCCGTCACCGACGACGCTGCGGATCGGACGAACGGTGATCCCCGGGCGGTCCATCGGCAGCAGGAACACGGTGATGCCGCGCTTCGGGTCGGCCTCGGGGACGCGGGCGAGCAGGAAGCAGTAATCGGAGAGGGCGGCGTACGAGGTCCAGATCTTGGAACCGTTGATCCGGAACCCGTCGCCATCCGGCTCGGCGCGGGTGCGCAACGCAGCCAAGTCCGATCCGGCCGACGGCTCCGAGAAGCCCTGGCACCAGACCACGCTGCCCGCGCTCATCAGCGCCAGATGGTGACGCTTCTGCGCTTCGCTGCCAAAGGCCATGATCGCCGGGCCCAGCCAGTTGACGTTGTAATATTGCGGGCCGCGCGGCTCGCCCGCCTCCCACATCAGCTCGCCCAGGATGAAATGCTCCCACGGCGGCGCGTCGCGCCCGCCGTGCTCGCGGGGCCAGTGCGGCACCAGCAGCCCGGCCTCGGCCAGTTTCGGGCAGAACGCGCGCGAGAAATCGGTCAGCTCGCGCGAGCCGGGGCTGCGCCGCGCGATGTCCTCCCAGTTGGTCGGCAGTTCACGGGCGAGAAAGTCGCGCACCGCCTCGCGGAACGCCAACTGGTCGCCAGACCAGGCAAAATCCATCGCGACGACGCCTCTCCAAAGGTTGTCCACATAATGGGATTAATGGGTAACATAAGTGGCATATTCCTTACTTGTCAAAGACTCGTTTTCCCATATTATGGCACACCATGTCTGGATTGCAGCCCACAGGCGCGAGTCACACGGCCGGCGCCCAGGCCATCGGCCGCGCGGCGGAAGTGCTGCGGGCGGTGGCGGCGTTGCAGCGCGCCGGCGCGCCGCTGGCCGCAATCACCCGCACTACCGGGCTCAGCCGCTCGACCGCGTTCCGCATCCTGCGCGCCCTGGTCGAGGAGCGGCTGCTCGATTTCGATCCGGCCCAACGCCGCTACGTGATCGGGCCGCTGGCCTTCGAACTGGGGCTGGCTGCGACGGAGGGCCGGCCGGACAGCCTGTGGACCCAGCGGATCGAGGCGATCAGCCGCGCCTCGGGGCTCACCGCCTATCTGGTCGCGCGATCGGGCGCGGACGTCGTGTGCCTCGCGACGGCGCAGGGCTCGTCGGTGATCCGCGCGGTGCCGCTGGTGGTCGGTCAGCGCCTGCCGCTGGGGGTCGGCGCCGGCAGCCTCGCCATCCTCGCCACGCTTCCGGACGACGAAGTCGATGCGCTGCTCGCCGCCAACGCCGGCAAGATTGCCCAGATCGCCCGCGGCCGGGCAACGCCCGCGCTGCTGCGCGCCCGCATCGCCCAGGCGCGCGCCGACGGGCATGCCTTCAGCCGCGATTCAGTGGCCCCTGGAGTGGCCGGGGTGGGCATCGTCGTCACCAGGCCGCACGAGGCGGCGACCTACTCGGTCAGTGTTGCCGCCGCTGCAGAGCTCGATCGCGCCGAGCAACTGCGGCTGGCCGCGCTGATGCGGGAAGTCTGCGCGCGCTCGGCCGAGGGCTGAGCCTCGGCCGCTCTCGAAGGTCCCAATCCCCTGATCGGCGACAGCCAGAATATCGAGGCCGCGAACGCTACGCTGCAGCAATACCGGCCGACATCAAGCGAGCCTGATTTCTTGCACCCGTCAGTTCAAAGGTCGTTCGCGGCGGGCTTTGCCGGCCATTGGTCTGCCAGGATTGCCGGCAGCATGTCTATTAGGCGCACGCCGGCTTCATCTTCCTTATCGTCGGCACTGTAGATCACCGTTCCTTCGACCGCCAGGTGCGCCAGCCCATGCAGCGAGGCCCACATGCCCACCACGACAGGGTGGCGGGACGATTCCATTTGCGCCCGCAGCGGAATGCCCTGGTACGCGGCCAGTGCGAACGATACCCGATAGAGTGCCTGCTTGCTCGCCTCCCTGAACGAAGAGCTCGTCCGATCCGTCAGCCCTTCGCGGAACATCAGTCGAAATAGGCCGGGATGCTGCGCAGCATACTCGACATAGCGTGTCGCCACAGCATGCAGTTCCACAACCGGATCGTCGTCCCGCGGTTCGCGGTCGATATATGCGCCCAGTTCGCAAAAGCCCCCTTCGGCGACCGCTGTCAGAAGCGCACGCGCGTTGGCGAAATGGTGCGCCGGCGCAGTGGCGGATACGCCGGCGCGCTTGGCGGTCGCGCGCAGGGAAAAACCTTCCGGCCCGACCTCCTCGATCATCTCGCGCGCGGCTTGCACAAGGGCCTGCCGTAGGTTGCCGTGATGATAGGTTTGCGACTGGATGTCCATTTTATCTGTTTCAGGCCTCTCATCGGATGACTATCTTTACACCGTAAAGATAGTCGGCTAAACCCCATCTTGATAAATTTGTTCGAGTCGACTCGTCGATCCTTTCCCTCTCTGGGCGATCGATCGCGACCGGCATCCGACGTCTGGGAGTCTATCGATGCTGGCGGAGTTCCGTGCGGGCGCCAATGCGGAAGAGATCGACGCGTTTCTCAACGCGTTCGATCATCACTCGGAATTCTATCGTGACAATTATTTCAACGTGATCGAGCGCTTGGCCGAGCGCCGGATCCGGGCATTGCGCACAACCGCTTGGGACAATGGCTACAGCATCGTCACCAGCTACGACATGGTGCGCAAGGTCACCGACCGGCCCGACCTGTTCACCAACGAATTCGGCTATCGCGTCGTCCCCAAGACCGTGATGCCGCTCATGGCGCCTACCGACCTTGATGGTGAAGCGCACGCACGGATGCGCAAGGCGCTCAATCCCTGGTTCTCACCGGCGAACATCCTTCGCTATCGCGAAACTGTGCTCGCCGATATCGAGAGGATCACGGTCGATCTGCGTCAGCGCGGCGAGTGGGATTGGGCTGCCGATTTCGCCCAGCCGGTCACTGCGCGGGTCACCATGCGCCTGCTCGGCCTGCCCGAGGAGGAATGGTCCGAATACGCGCTACCCATCCATAATGCTGCGTTCTGCATCGGCTCGGTCGAAAGCCGTATCGAAGGCGCAAGCCAGTTCGGCCGCAAGGTGCACGAAGAAGTCGCGCGCCTGGCGCAGGATCCGGAGGGGGCCGGCCTCATCTGCCACTTGGCGAGGACGGATTTCGACGGATATCGGTTTTCGGCCGAGGATATCGAACGCTGCGTCCTGAACATCATCATCGGCGGCCTCGATACCACCCAGGCCACCTTCAGCTGCGCTGCGGTGTATCTAGGTCGCAATCCCGAACGCCGGCAGGAATTGCGCGACAACCCCGATCTGGTGCGTACCGCAACGCTCGAATTCCTTCGGGTTTTCGCATCCGCGCCGATGACCGGCCGGTATAATGCCGAAGATGTCGAGATCGATGGCTTCCGCTTTCCAAAGGGCGAAGCGACCCTGATCTTCTGGCCGGCGGCCAATTTCGATCCAGCCTTCCTCGGCGCGGCCACCGAGATGGATTTCACGCGATCTGGCGCACGGAGCGTCACATTCGCCGCCGGGCCGCACCGGTGCCTTGGCCAGCATCTGTCCAGGATGGAGCTCGAAGCCATGATCGGCACGCTCGCAAACTCGGATTATGAACTTGTCGAAAGCGGCGTCGAACCTGCCGGCAACATATCCGCGGCACTCGCCTATCTCCACGTGCCCGTCCGTTCGAAGCAATAGAACGAGCCCGCCTCCCCTCCCAGCTCAGGTAGTCGTAATGGATCGCAAAACCCAGGTCTCCATCGCCAAGCGCTTCCTTGCCCATCTCGAAGCAGGAACCACCGACAGTGCGGACAGCCTGATGTCGGTCCCCGTCTCGGACTACATCGATCGCGCCATGTGGGACGAGGAAATCGAGCAGTTCTACAAGCGCAAGCCGGTCGTCGTCGGGCTCTCGGCCGAATTGCCCGAGGTCGGATCCTTCCTGTCCGTCACGATTGTCGATGTTCCCATCCTCATCACCCGGACCGCAGAAGGCTTGCAGGCCTTCCTGAACGTGTGCCGTCATCGCGGTGCGCAGGTCGCGCCCGAAATGTGCAGTGGCCGGCAGACACGCTTCACCTGCCCATATCACGGCTGGACCTATGACAATGCGGGTAAGCTGATCGGCGTTGCCAATGCCAAAACCTTCGGCTCCTTCGACACCGCGACGCGCGGCCTCACCCGGATCGCCGTCGCCGAACGCTGCGGCATCGTCTTTGCCGTCCTCACCCCCGGCATCGAAATCGATATCGAGGAGTGGATGGCAGGCGCCGATGTGCACATGGGACTCGATAATCGGTTCGAAGACTACACCCTTGTCGGCACGCGCGAAGTCGAGGCCGCCAACTGGAAGCTCGTGGTCGAGGGGCATCTCGAAAGCTACCACTTCGCCTCCCTGCACCGTGACAGCATCGCGCCTTTCATGGTTTCGAATTGCACCACATTTGATCGCTTCGGCCCCCATATCCTCATCACCTTCGTTCAGCAGCACATCGAAAAGCTGCGCGACATGCCGGAGGAAAGCTGGGAACCGCTGAAAGAAGACATGATCAACCTCCAGTACGTGATGTTCCCGGGCACCATGGTGGTCGTCTGGCAGAACGCCATCGGGCTCCAGATCATTCAGCCGAGCAAGGAGCCTGGCCGCTCCACCAGTCGCCTGGTCTACGCCGTGCGCACCGAATGCCTCGACACCGAAGAGGCGGTGGCCAAGGCCAACGCAACGCTCGATTTCAATGCCAACCTCGTGGCAACGGAAGACTACGTCGCCAGCTTCCAGATCCAACGCGGCTTTGAAACGGCGGCGCAGTCTGAAATCCTGTTCGGCAAGAACGAGTTGGGACTGCATCTGTTTCGTCAGGCTCTGGAATCCCAGCTTCCGCAAGCAGCGGAATAGCTGGCAGGAGCCACGGGCCAGAATCGTCAAGATGCCGATCAGGAAAAAAGATCACCGAATGTTCGTCGAGCGCTCGGTTCGTCGAGTTGTCAGGTGGCCATGACGCGATGCATGACACGCGGATAGGCACGATCGAAGACGAGGTAGTGCTGGGTCAGCTCGTTGTTCCACATTACGATAGTGCCAGGTTCCCAGCTGACTCGGAGCTGCAGTTCGGGAATCCGTGCCTGCTTGAACAGGAAATCAAGTAGGGCGTCGCTTTCGTCACTCCGCAACCCCTTGATCGACTTGGTGTAAACGCGATTGACATAGAGCGCGCGGGCGCCGGTGCGCCTGCATGTCAATATGACTGGATGGTAGACCGACGGGGAGCCGGGCTTTTGCAGGCCCCAATTATGTTCGGCCGTCAGCGTTTCCAGAAAATCCTTGATGGGCGCGGACAGCCTCTCATACGCCGTTACCATGTCGGCGAACAGAGTGTCCCGGCCGTATTCGGGAATGTCGATCGCCTGCAGGACGCTGATGTAGCGGGTGTCAGTCCGCGTCGCGCCGTCGGTATGCCAGCTATCGGCAAATCGGTTGCCGACTTCCTTGGCGTCGCTGCGCAGGACTTTGACACCCACGACGCCATCATAATCGGGATGCTGCGGATGCTCCGCGGTTTCGGGCTCGCCGAAATGGCTGGCAAACTGAAGGAGATGCCTCGGCTGCACATTTTGCTGGTCTCGGAAGACGAGGACTCGATATTGATCGAGCGCCGCGTAAATGTGGTCGAGAGCGTCCGCATCGAGGTCTTTCGACAGGTCGATACCGGAGATCTGCGCTCCAAACACGCCCGATAGCTGCTTGACGGCGATCGACGGTCGAGCCGCCGACGGCGACGCCAGCTGAATATCGCTTGCCATGGTTGGACCTCTCCACGATCGATGGCCGCCTTTTTCAACGAGTGCGTGCCGAGTGTTGAGGTTATACCCGCCCAATCCGGCGAACCGAATGAGAAATCGCAACACCAGGCTTCAGGTTTCTCACCGCCGGAGTCATTGCAGTCCGGAAAGCAGAGGCCGCAGTGGTGCGAGCACATCTAAATGCAGGCCCGCGGTCCGCGTTCTTCTATCGCACGGAAAACTGGAAAAATGGTGCCCAGGGACGGGGTCGAACCGCCGACACTGCGATTTTCAGTCGCATGCTCTACCAACTGAGCTACCTGGGCACTTGGCGTTGGAAGGCGTGCCTATAGAGGCGGGGTGCGCGGTATGTCCAGCCTGCTTTTGCCGATTTATTCGGGTTCCGGATCGGCGGGCGGGCCGGGGATGCGATAGCCCTCGTCCAGCCATTTCAGCAGGTCCCTGTCGCGGCATCCCTGGCTGCAGAAAGGGCTGAACTTCTGCTGCTCGGGCTTGTGGCACACGGGGCATCTAGGGATTTTCGGCGTCGACATGTCCGGCCGATATGGCGAGTGCGGGGTCGGCGCGCAAGCTGATGGAAGCACCGATTCGTCGCGTCAGCTCTTCGCGCCACGCCGTGTTCTTCTCGATCAGCGCGATCACCGCCGGCGCCGCCGCCAGCGTCCGCAGGCCTGCGCCCGGCGTTCGTTCGGCGCGGCGCAGCAGGGCGCGCGCCGCCACGCCCGCCGGATCCCCCTGCACGCGCTCGGGCAGCGACAGCTGGGCGCGGCGGCGGACGATCTGGAGGAAGCCGAAGCCGTTCACCGCGGTCCGCTCGAACGGCTGCGGCAGGACGGTGTCGACCGCCTCGGCGGCGGCGAGGCGGGCTGCCTTGCTGCCTGCGGTCGGCAGGTCGATGCCGATCGAGCCGCTGATGCCGTGGCGCAGGATCATCCGAGCTGCCGCGGCGGCCCCCGCAATGGCGAGATCGGCGGGCGGGAGCCAGCCGTCGACGTCGATCAGGCTCATCGCCGGGGTGAGGGACAGGCGCAGCGCCCCCCCGTCGAACCCGGCATGGCCGGTCGCTGCCTCGTCGATCAGTTCGGACCAGCCAGCCGCCTCCAGCGCGTCCGGCTGGTGCGGGTAGAGTTGCCGCACGGGCTCGCCCGATGCAGCGATCCGATCCAGCAGGGCGGGCGCCGGTCCGGGCACCGCGTCAGCCGCCGCCGGCCGTGCGAGCGCGAGCTTGGCGCGGCCCGGCTCGGGCAACGCCGCGCGATGGATCTCCACCATCAGCCGGCCGCCCTCGGAAACGCCGCCCGGCACGGGCTCGATCAGGGCTTCCTCGCCGGTGTCGAGCCTCACCACGGCGCGGCGGCCGGGAATGACGATGCGGGCGAGTCGCGCCGATGCCACCGTGCCGGCGCGCACGCCATCGTCATCGGCCTCGATCGCGGCGACAACGATCGCGCCGTCCTCGATCAGCGCGGCGCGCACCTCGCCGATGCCGGCTTCATATAGCCATTCACGCATCGGGGCGATTTCGGCGTGGACCGATCGTCCGCCGATCCGGACATCGCCGAAGAATCGGCATCTAGCGCGGCCGATCCGATGGGATCGGATGATGAACGGCACCAGCCGCCGGCAACAGTCCCGCCGATGCGAGCAGCGCCCGGGTTTCGAACAGCGGCAGGCCCATCACGCCCGAATGGCTGCCCGACAGCATCCGGATCCAGCTCTCCGCATAGCCCTGGATCGCATAGCCACCGGCCTTCCCGTGCCACTCGCCATCGATCAGATAGGAGTCGATCTCGGCCACCGTCAGCCGCTTGAAGGCGACGATGCTGGTCGACAGGCGATGTCGCGCGACGCCGCCGGCGTCGATCAGCGTGACGGCGGAATGGACCCGGTGGCGCCGCCCCGACAGCAGCGTCAGACAGTTGCGCGCAGCCTCGGCATCCTCGGTCTTCGGCAGGATCCGGCGGCCGGCGGCAACCACCGTATCGGCGCCGAGAACAGCCATGCCGGGGTGACGCGCCGCCACCGCCATCGCCTTTTCCGCGGCCATGCGGGCGGCATAGGGCAATGGCAGCTCGCCCTTCCCCGGTGTCTCGTCGATGTCTGCCGGATCGATGGCGGCAGGGCTCAGCCCGAGGCGCGCGATCAACTCTGCCCGGCGCGGACTGCCCGACGCCAGGACCAGCGGACTTGCGGAGCGGGACAACGGCCCGCCCTTATTTGAAGCGATAGGTAATGCGACCCTTGGTCAGATCATAAGGCGTGAGCTCGACCAGAACCTCGTCGCCGACGAGCACCCGAATGCGGTTCTTGCGCATCTTTCCGGCGGTATGGCCGAGGATTTCATGGTCGTTTTCCAGCTTAACGCGGAACATGGCGTTGGGCAGAAGCTCAACCACCTGCCCGCGCATTTCCAGCAACTCTTCTTTCGCCAAACCGCAGCCTCATGGGGATATAATATTGGAATCGGCGCCGCCATACCCGCTTGACCGACAAAAGAAAAGCCGCACCGGGGCGATGCCCGCGAAGATCGGGCGGCGTATGATTGCGCCCCGACGAGCATTTCTTTAGCGCCAAAGTGGCCTCACGGAGAACAAGATGACCGACGACGATATCAAGGACGGTTTCCGCAACGCCATGCGCCGGCTGGCAACCACCATCGCGCTGGTCACCGCGGGCCGTGGCGAGGGCTGGACCGGAATGGCCGCCACCGCCGTGATGTCGGTCTGCGCCGAACCGCCGACCTTGCTCACCGCGGTCAACCGCTCCGCCAGCATCCACCCCGTCCTGTCGGAAGGCTCGCACTTCTGCGTCAATCTCCTGGCCGATCGGCACCGCGATCTGGTCGGCATCTTCAGCGGCCAGAAAAAGGGCCGCGCGCGCTTCGAGACCGGCGGCTGGATCGAAGGCCCCGACGGCATCCCGGTGCTGCAGGACGCGCTGGCGAGCATGGTCTGCCGAACGACCCAGACGATCGACATCGGCACCCACACATTGTTCATCGGTGAAGTGGAACAGGTTCTCAACCATGACGAGATCAACCCACTGGTCTGGGTCGACGGCACCTTCGCCAACGCGGCGCGCTGACGTCGCGAACCCATGAAGGAGGCCGCATGCTGACGGCCCGCCTGCCTGTTCCCGCCGCCCTGGGCTCGCCCCCGGGGCCCRCTGCTTCTCATGGCGCCGGACTGTGAGCGGGCCCGGGCTACGTCGAACGCGGTTCACCGACATCGTAGACGCGCAGGTTGCGATCACCGATGCCGAGGCCAGGCCAGGCCGCCCGCCACTCGGACAAATGCGGGGCCGCAAAATGGCGGTCGAGCGCGATCTGATCGGTCCACATTTCCTTCACATGGATGAGCCCAGGATCGAAAATGTCTTCGGCATAGCCATATTCCAGGCAACCTTCCTCGGCGCGGCTTGTATCCGCCATCCGTTTCATGATCGGCCGAGCCGCTTCCAGATTTTGGGGCGGCAAGCGAACGGTTCCTACGATCAGCAACATGACGCGACCCTATCGAGGCAATCGGGCGATGGGAAGAATGCTCCGCCTCCGATGCGAGCCGATCTGGAAGCAGCGGATCGCCCGACCCGGCCATATTGCACCAGTGTGGATGGAATGACAGTAAGCGAGCGCTTGCAGACAGGCGGCCGCCGCCTGTTACCGCAACGACCCCGCGATTGCCTCTCAGCCTCTTGCCTTGGCAGCCCGAAAGCGGCCATCGTCGGTCTGGACAATAGCACATGAACGGGAGCAGGCGCATGTTTCACCTGTCGCTGCCAGTAGCTGCCTTTTCTGAATGCATCGCCTTCTATCGCGACTGTTTCGGGGCGGATATTGAGATGCTCGGCGATCGAGCAGCCAATCTCTATGTGTTCGGCGGCCAGCTCACTTTGCACGACAAACCGGGTAGCGCCATACGGGCCGAACAGCGACAGGAGATGCACTTTGGCCACGTCGTCGCGAACGCAGAGTGGTTCGCGATCCGCGATCGCGTCCGATCCTCGGCGCAGGCGGTGCTTCACTGCGTGGAGCCGGTTGCAGCGGCAGGGACCCGAGGAAAGTTGCTCGTGGTCGATCCGAGCGGCAATATCGTAGAGATCAACAGCGGCCCTTCTCCTGCTGGCCGTTGCTGACTGTTCTGGCACGGGGCAACGGGTCTCAGGCAACGCCCCGCCGGGACTTGGCCACTGCCAGAACCTGTCGCGAAATGTCGGTTTTCCACAGTGAACGATCGAAACTGCCCGACCGCGACGACCCGCCCAGGCCGTTCGACATCCGCCCCCGCACCCTATTTCAGCCGCTTCGCCTCGATGATCTCCACCGGCTTCCTGATCAGCTGGCCCTTCATCGCGCCCGATCCGCCGGGCCAGGTTCGCGACGCGAGGATGCGCTTGACGACGGGCATGCCGGATATCACCCGTCCGAACGCGGCATAGCCGGCCGTGTCGCCGCGCCCGCCGGGCTGCGCATCCATCGCCGGGGCATCGCCGACCAGGATGAAGAACTCGCCCTGCGCCGTGCCGGGCTCGCGCCGCGCCATTGATATCGTGCCGTCGAGATGATGGATGCCGGTCTTGCTGGTCGGCTCATGCGCGATCGGCAGCAGCGAACGGCGCGCGTCGCGGTGCACGCCGCCCTGGATGAAGCCCCGCTTCGCATTGCCCAGCGCGCGCGCCGCGCGATAGAATTGGGTGCCGTCGAGCTTATGCTGGTCGACATAGGCGAGAAAATTGCCCGCCGTGATCGGAGCATGGCGGACATCGAGCGCCAGCACGAACGTCCCCTCGCTGGTCTTCACCGCGACCTTGGCCTTGTCCGGTGCGCCGGGCGCCGGCGTGGCGACAAGCAAGGCAAGCGAGATGGCGATCAGCTGTCGACGAATCATTTTACTGTTTCTAGCGGCCCGGCAGCGGTCGTCCATCGTCAAGACGGGCGCGCGGAGCGATGGCCGTGCCCCCCGCCCGCTGCTTATGGCTGGCCTATCGCGCGCCATATGCGATAGACAGGCCCTGCTATGCCGGGAGTGAAATGATGAAGCCGAAGCGCGCTGCCATGGTCGCGGGTCTGTTGATTGCGTGGCCGATCGCAGCACCGGCGAACCTGACCGATCCGACATCGGAGATGCGGCAATATGTGCATGCCCGGCTCGCCGACGCCAACGGCATGCCCGAGGCCGCCGCTGCGAGCTATGCGCGCCTGCTCCAGGCGTCTCCGCAGGACAGGCAATTGGCCCTGCGAACCTATCGCCAGGCGCTGACGGCAGGGAATTTCAAGCTGGCGAGCCTTGCCGCGAACCAGCTCGACAAGGCCGGCGCGCTGCCCGCCGACGCCGTGCTGATGCTGCTCGGCGATGCCGTCACCGCGCGCAACTGGAAGCGCGCCGCCGCGCTGGTCGACCGGATCGAACGCGAGCAGATCTTCGCCTTCCTCGTTCCGGCGATGCGGGGCTGGGTGGCGCTGGGCCAGGGTGAAAATGATCCGGCCCGCAGGGCGTCTCCGGCGGCAGGGACGCCGCTGGCCAACGCCTATGCCCGCGATCATCATATCCTGATCGCGCTGGCGACCGGGCGCACCGACGTCCTCACCGACCTGCGGCGCCTGATCGCCGCCGGCGACAGCCGTGCGACCCGGCTCCAGCTGGCGACGGCAGCTTTGTTGGCCAAGCGTGGAGACAGCGCGGGCGCCCGTTCGATCCTCGACGGCCGGACCCCGGAGCTGGCGGCCGCACGCGCGGCGCTGGATGCGGGAAAGCTGACGACAGGCGCCATCGACACGCCCGCGCTGGGCCTGTCCGAACTGTTCGCGCAGCTCGCCATCGACGTGAAGGGCGACGGCCGTTCGCCGGTATCGCTCCAGCTCGCCCGGCTCGCCGGCTATATCGCGCCCGACAATGCCGCCGCGTCGATCGCGACCGCCGATCTGCTCGCCGCGAACGACTATCATGATGCCGCGCTGGCGCTGCTCGCCCATGTGCCCGCGGACAATCCGCTGTCCGAAGCGGCCCGGCAGGAACGCGGCGGCATTTTGCTGGCGATGGGCAATCGCGAGGGTGCGCTGGCCGACGCGAGGAAGCTCGCCGCTCAACCCGGCGCCGACGCGGCGGCGTTCGTCGAGCTGGGCGGCATTCTCTCCGATCTCGATCGCTCGGCCGAGGCCGCAGGCGCCTATCAGCGCGCCATCGATATCGATGCGGCCCGCGGCCAGCCCAACTGGGTCCATCTCTTCCTCAAGGCCGGGGCGATCGACCGGGCGGGCGATTGGCCGGCGGCCAAGGCGCTGCTGCTCCAGGCCAACAGGCTCGATCCCAGCCAGGCCGTCGTCCTCAACTATCTTGGTTATGGCATGCTGGATCATGGCGAAAACCTGGCCCAGGCGCAGGTCTATATCGAGCGCGCCAGCGGACTCGACCCCAATGATGCCGCGATCGCCGATTCGCTGGGCTGGCTCTACTACAAGCGCGGAAACTATCCCGGCGCGATCGCGACGCTGGAGCGGGCGGTGTCGAGCGAGCCCGGCCAGTCGATAATGAACGAACATCTTGGCGACGCCTATTGGTCGGCGGGCCGGCGGATCGAGGCGCGCTACGCCTGGCGCGCCGCGCTCGTCCAGGCCGACAAGCCGAGCGCCGCCCGGATCAACGACAAGCTCGCCGACGGACCAGGCGCGACGATGACGGCGAAGTGACCGGCCGGCACGTCGAGAGCGCCTATGCCAAGATCAATCTCGCGCTGCATGTCCGCCGGCGGCGCGCGGACGGCTATCATGACATCGAGACGATCTTCGCCTTCGCCGAGCATGGCGACCTGATCGACATCGTCGACGGCGCCGCAGGGCTGGCGTTGACCGGTCCGTTCGGCGGCGCCCTGGCGACCGATAATGCCGAGGACAATCTGGTGATGCGAGCCGCCCGCAGGCTTGCCGCCCTGCTGGGCCAGGGCGATCCGCCTGCGCTCCGGCTGGACAAGCGGTTGCCCGTGGCAGCGGGCGTGGGCGGCGGCTCGGCCGATGCGGCGGCGGCGCTGCGGATGCTGAGCCGCAGTTACGGCGTTGCGATCGACGATCCCCGGATTGTGGAGCTTGCGCGGGGACTTGGCGCGGATGTGCCGGCCTGCCTCGCCTCGACCACCCTGCGCGGCGACGGGCGTGGCGACGCGCTGACGTCGATCGCGTCCAGCGCCCTTGCCGGTCTGCCGCTGCTGCTCGTCAATCCGGGCACCCCGTTGGCCACCGGCCCGGTGTTCGCCGGCTGGGACGGCATCGACCGGGGGCCATTGGCCCCGGGCGATCCGCTGGCGGCAGCACTGGCCGGCCGCAACGATCTCGAGCCGCCGGCCCGAAAACTATGCCCGGTGATCGGCGATGTCGTGGCGATGCTGGCGGACCAGCCCGGCGTCCTGCTCGCGCGCATGTCGGGATCGGGCGCAACCTGCTTCGCGCTGTTCGATGACGAGCACAAGCGCGACGCCGCCGATCAACGGATCGCCGCCGCGCACCCGGACTGGTGGCGGCTGGCCAGCAGGCTGCGTTAGGCGCGTTGCGAAGAGGCCCCTGCCCCAGAAGGCCACCGCCTTCACAGCTTTCCCTTTTGTTCGTCATTCCAGCGAACGCTGGAATCTCTCTTGGCACTTTTCTCGACAAGGTAGCGCAGAGAGCGATTTGGGCGTTAAGCCGCCTTGGCGACCGTGACGCCTTCATATTTGGAATCGCTGGGATCGTAGAGCGCCTGGACCACGAAATTCTCCGCGGTCAGCGAGACATTGCTGAGTCCTGCCAGCTTGAAGGTGCCGAGCTTGAGCTCGGCCGGAACCTTGCCGTCGCGCAACGTGACGACGCCGTCGATGAACAGGTCGTCATGACGGGTGTAGAGGATGTGCGGCGCGATCTGCATGGCAGTCCGGTTATAGACCGCGACGATGCACAGCTTGCGGCGCACTGCCTGCGCCAGCATTTCGGCTTCGGGCGACAGCGCGGGGCCATCGGCGGGCGCTGCGGCTCGGCTGAGCGAAAGGGTCTTGCGGGGCGTCGACATCGAAGGCGCGCATATCGGTGCTGGGCCGACAACGCAAGCTTGGGGCGGTTCAGCGTGCCGCAAGGATGACGCGATTAGCGCCACGGGATGATCCGTACCCTCATTGCCGCCTCGCTCCTGGCCGCCAGCCCCGCCCTCGCGCAGGTCGAAGACGCCGAACATCGTGCCGACCGGTTGCGCACCATCGAACTGAACAGCCGCGCGCAGGCGGCGGTCAACCGCCGCGATCGTTCGAACGCGGATATCCGCGCCGCCAACCGCCGGGCGCAGGCGCGCTATGAGCGCGAGCGCGCCGAATGGCGCGAACGAGTCGCCGCCTGCCAGGATGGCGACTACAGCGCCTGCGGCCAGTAATCGCCCAAAACGAACGGGCCGGCGTTTCCCCCGGCCCACCCGCATCACATGTTCGGATAATTCGGCCCGCCGCCGCCCTCGGGCGTCACCCAGTTGATGTTCTGGGTCGGGTCCTTGATGTCGCAGGTCTTGCAGTGGACGCAGTTCTGCGCGTTGATCTGCAGGCGCGGCGTGCCCTCGTCGCGGCCGACGATCTCATAGACGCCGGCCGGGCAGTAGCGCTGCTCGGGCGCGTCGTAGAAGGGCAGGTTGATGTCGATCGGGACGCTCGGGTCCTTGAGCTGCAGGTGGACCGGCTGATCCTCCTCGTGATTGGTGTTCGACAGGAACACCGAGGACAGGCGATCGAAGCTGATCACGCCGTCGGGCTTGGGATAGACGATCTTCGGCGCGATATCCTGGCGCCACATTCCCTCATTGTCCTTGTGGTGCTTGAGGGTGAAGGGCAGCCCGATGCCGAGATTGCGCATCCACATGTCGACGCCCGCCAGCAAGGTGCCGGCGAACGGGCCGAACTTCGCGACGAACGGCTCGCTGTTGCGGACGATCTTCAGTTCCTTGGCGATCCAGCTGTCGTTGAGCGCGACCGGATAGGCCGAAAGCTCGTCGCCCTCGCGCTCGGCTGTGATCGCCTCGAACGCGGCCTCGGCGGCGAGCATGCCCGACTTCATCGCGGTATGGCTGCCCTTGATGCGCGGCACGTTGACGAAGCCCGCCGAGCAGCCGATCAGCGCGCCGCCCGGGAATACCAGCTTCGGAATTGCCTGCCAGCCGCCCTCGTTGATCGCCCGCGCACCATAGGAGATGCGGCGCCCGCCCTCCAATATCTCGCGAATCTTCGGATGCTGCTTCCAGCGCTGGAACTCTTCGAACGGATAGAGGTGCGGGTTCTTGTAACCAAGCCCGACCACGAAGCCGAGCGCGACCTGGCCATTGGCCTGGTGATAGAGGAAGCCGCCGCCGACCTCGTCGGTGAGCGGCCAGCCCTGGGTGTGGATCACCCGGCCGGGCACATGCTTCTCGGGATCGATGTCCCACAATTCCTTGATGCCGATCGCATAGGTCTGCGGCTGGCAGTCGGATTCGAGATCGAACTTGCCCTTGAGCATCTTCGACAGATGACCGCGCACGCCCTCCGCGAAAAACGTATATTTGGCGTGGAGTTCCATGCCGGGCTGATAGTCCGGCTTGTGCTCGCCTTCGCGGCTGACGCCCATGTCGCCGGTCGCGACGCCCCTGACCGAGCCGTCGTCATTATAGAGGATCTCGGCGGCCGCGAATCCCGGGAAGATCTCGACCCCGAGATTCTCCGCCTGCCCGGCCAGCCAACGGCAAAGATTGCCGAGCGACAGCGTATAGGTGCCCTCGTTGTTCATGAAGCCGGGCATCGCGATGTGCGGCATCGAGAACTGCCGGTTCTTGGTCAGGATCCAGTGATGATTCTCGGTCACCGGCACCGTCAGCGGGCTGTCGAGGTCCCTCCAGTCGGGCAGCAGCTCGTCGAGCGCGATCGGATCGACCACGGCGCCCGACAGGATGTGGGCGCCGACCTCGGAGCCCTTTTCCAGAACGCAGACGCCAAGTTCGCGCCCACTCTCGTTGGCAAGCTGCTTCAGCCGGATCGCGGCAGCAAGGCCCGCGGGGCCCGCTCCGACAATCACGACGTCATAAGCCATGGAATCGCGCGTCGACATGTACCTCGTCCTCGTTACTGCTTCCGATCATCGCGTCAAAAAAACGTCACGCCCTAAAGCCGCTGCCCGCAGATTGACGCCTTCGTCAACCCATTCCTTTACTCCCGGCCATGATGGGTGGGGGAAATATCGGATCACCGGCGGACATTGCCAGCCTCTTGGGCTGGTGGCAGGACGCCGGTCTCGACACGTTGATCGACGAGGAACCGCGCGACTGGCTGGCCAAAATCGAGCGGCCGGCGCCGGCCGTTTCACCGGCCTCCGTTCGCGCCCAGCCTGTCCAGCCCGCCGCGCCGGATTCGCCGGCCGCCTTTCCCGACACTCTTCCCGCATTCCAGGCCTGGCTCGCCAGCAGCGACAAGCTCTCGATCCCGCTCCACGCGCGGGTTGCGGCGATGGGCGATGCCGCCTCGGGCCTGATGGTGCTGGTCGACCTGCCGGAGGCGGACGACAGCGCCCTGGGCACGCTGCTGTCCGGCGCGGCCGGCCAGCTGTTCGACAAGATGCTGGCGGCGATCGGCCGCAGCCGCGATTCGCTCTATCTCGCCGCGATGGCCCCGGGGCGCCCCGCCGGCGGCTATGTCGACAAGGCGTCGGGCGCGCTGTTCGGCGAGCTGGCGCGCCACCATGTCGCGCTCGCCAAGCCCCGGGCGCTGCTGCTGATGGGCGAGCAGCCCTCGCGCGCCTTCCTGAACCTCGGCTTCGTCGAGGCGCGCGGCCGGCCGCATGACGTCAAGCTCGCCGGCGGCGCCACCACCGCCATCGCCACCTTCCACCCGCGCACCCTGCTCCAGCACCCCGAGCAGAAGAAACGGGCGTGGGAGGACCTCCAGTTGCTGATGAAGACGCTCGGATGATGCGTTCGCTTTTCCTCGCCGGCGTGCTGGCGTTCACCCCCGCCATCGCCGCCGCGCAAAATGCCGTCGCCGTCCCGATCGCCGCCGCCGGCCTCGCCGCCGCGGCCCAGCCATTGCCGATCGTCTCCGGCCTGACCGTCGAGCAGCGCGGCAAGTACCGCGCTATCTTCAGCGCCATCCGCGGCAGCGACTGGGCCGCGGCCCAGGCCGGCATCGCCGCGTTGCCGGGCGGGCTCCTGACCGATGTTGCCCAGGCCGAGCTCATCCTCGCCAAGGGATCGCCCAAGGTCTCCGACGACGCGCTCGCCGCTGTGTTGACCGGCGCTCCGGATCTTCCCGAGGCCGCCGAACTCGCCGTCCTCGCCTCGCGCCGCGGACTGAGCACGCCCGCCCTGCCGCTGGCCCGCGACTTCGTTCGCTTCGCCGGCCCCTCCAAGCGCCAGTCCGCCCGCGCCATGCGCAACGACAGCGCCGCCGCCGCGCTGGCCCAGATCGTCACCCCGCTGCTGCGCAGCGACCAACCCAGCGAGGCGGAGGCCATCATCATCGCCCGCCTCGGCGATCTTTCGCCGGAGGCGCAGGCCGAATGGCTGCAGCGGCTTGCCTGGGGCTATTATCTTACCGGCGACGACGCCAACACGCGCCGCATCGCCGATCAGGCGCGCGCCGGCGTCGGTGACTGGGCCGTCCAGGCGAGCTGGGTCGCCGGCCTCGCCGCGTGGCGGCAGAAGGATTGCCTGAACGCCGGCATCGCCTTCGAACAGGTGTCGGCGCGCGCCCGGGATCCGGAAATGATCGCCGCCGGCCTCTATTGGACCAGCCGCGCCGACATGGCGTGCAACCATCCCGAGCGGGTCGAGCCGCGGCTGCGCACGGCGGCGCGGATGAAGGAGAGTTTCTACGGCCTGATCGCGCAGAACGCGCTCGGGCTGAGCGACGACGGCGCTGCGACCATGAAGCTCACCGCCAACGACTGGGCGGGGATCGGTGCGCTCGCCAACGTCCGCCGCGCCACCGCCCTGGCCGAGATCGGCGAGGCCGCGCTGGCGGAGTCGGTGCTGCGCCACCAGGCACGCATCGGCCTCAGCCGCGACCATGAATCGCTGGTCCACCTGGCCGCCCGGCTCAACCTGCCGGCGACCCAGATCTGGCTGGCCCAGAACGGCCCGTCCGGCACGCAGCTCTCCGCCAGCGCGCGCTATCCGATGCCGGGCTGGACCCCGGCCTCGGGCTGGCAGGTCGACAAGGCGCTGGTCTTCGCCCATGCGCTGCAGGAATCGCAGTTCCGCACCGAGGCCACCAGCTCGGCCGGCGCCCGCGGCGTCATGCAGCTGATGCCGGCGACCGCCGCCATGATCGCCCGCCACCAGGGCCGGACGCTCGATCCCGCGATGCTCGCACAGCCAGCCACCAGCATCGAGCTGGGCCAGGCCTATCTGCGCGAGCTGGCCGATAATATCGGCTCCACCGGCGGCCTGCTCCCGAAGGTCATCGCGGCCTATAATGCCGGGCCCAGTTCGGTCGCCAACTGGAATGCGCGCGGCCGCAACCTCGCGGATCCGCTGCTGTTCATCGAATCGATTCCGTTCAGCGAGACCCGCGCCTATGTCGCGATCGTGCTGCGCAATTACTGGATGTACCAGCGCCAGTCGGGCACGAAGCCTGCCAGCCTGGCCGCGATCAGCCAGGGGCTCTGGCCGCGCTTCCCCGGCCTGCCGGGCCGCGACGCGGTGCGTCTGACCTCGCTGGGCGCGCCGGCCGCGGCGGACTGATCGGGCAAGATCCTCTTTACCCGCTCCTCCTGAGGAGCCATTGAGCTTGGCGAAATGGCGTCTCGGAGGATCCTTCGAGACAAGGCTTCGCCAAGCTCAGCCTTTCCTCAGGATGAGCGGAAAAAGGACGATCATGCCGATCAAGGACGACCTCCCCTTCCATCCCGTGCGCATCGCGGTGCTCACCGTGTCCGACAGCCGCGATCTCGCCCAGGACCGTTCGGGCGACACGCTTGTCGCGCGGATCGAAGCTGCCGGCCATGCCCTCGCCGACCGCGCCATCATCCGCGACGAGGTCGAGCTGATCGTCGCCCGCCTGCACGGCTGGATCGACGACCCCCAGGTCGACTGCGTCATCACCACCGGCGGCACCGGCGTCACCGGCCGGGACGTCACCCCCGAGGCGCTGCAGCGCGTGTGGGACAAGGAGATCCCCGGCTTCGGCGAACTCTTCCGCTGGCTCAGCTACGCCAAGATCGGCACCTCGACGATCCAGTCGCGCGCCACCGCCTGCGTCGCCCGCGGCACCTATATCTTCGCGCTGCCGGGCTCGACCGGCGCGGTTAAGGACGGCTGGGACGACATCCTCGTCCATCAGCTTGACAGCCGCCACATGCCCTGCAACTTCGTCGAGCTGATGCCGAGGCTGATGGAGCGGTAGCGCCCGCTGTCTCCGCGAGCCGCCATACCCTGTGCCGTCATGCTGAATTTATTTCAGCATCCACTCAGTCACATGGAAGCGGCCCTGGCGGAAGAGTGGATCCTGAAACGAGTTCAGGATGACGCCCTATCATCCAGCCGCCCGTCCTCACGCGATTTTCAGCCCCTCGATGTTCATCGCCTTGGTGAGCTTCGCATTCTCCTCCTCGCTGAGCAGCCCGCGCAGCCTGGGGAAGATCTTCTCCTCCTCCTCGCGCATATGCTCCTGGATCATGGTCCGGAAATCCCGCAGCTTGGGCAGGAATTGCGGGTGGTCCGCGGCCATGCTGCCCAGCTCGAACAGATATTGCTTCACATAGCCATGATCGCTGTTGAGGTGATCGGCCTCTTCGGCCTGGCCGTGGGCGCGCAGCGTCGTATAGACCGCATTCTCCTCCTCGAGCGCATGCTTGGTCAGCGCATGGGTGAGCTGGGTGAGCAGAAGCGAGCGGCGGACCTTATGGCTGTCCTCGGTCTTCTCGAGCATGTCGAAGATCCCCAGCGCCGCCTTGTGCTCGGCGGCGAGCGCATCGTCCCACTGCCCCGCCATCATCGTCGGCGCCTGGATGAATATCTTGCGGACGGCATTGGCGGCAAGCCCGGCGGTCAGGCCGGCGGCCGCTCCGATCGCGAAACTGCGGGTGGTCTTTTCCTCCAACATGGCTGCTCTCCTGATCTCATGGAATCGGCGGTCACAACGAAGCACACCCCGCAGGGTTGCGGAAACGCAGGTGAAACAACCGGTTAGAACAAGTCGAGCTGGTCGGTAGGGACGCGGAACAGGTCGGTGCGCAACACCAGCCGCTCGGCATTCAGGCCATGTCGCGCACAGGCGATCCTGAAGCGCGTCTTGAGCGCCGCGGCATAAGCGCCCCTGGGCTTGAACCGGTCGAAGAAGTTGGGATCATTGTCGCGCCCGCCGCGCATCTCGCTGATCAGCGCCATCACCTTGGCGGCGCGATCGGGATAATGCACCGCGAGCCATTCGCGGAACAGCGGGGCCACCTCGTGCGGCAGCCGCACCACCAGCGAGAAAGCGCCGCGTGCCCCGGCCTCCGCCCCGGCCGCTACGATCGCTTCGATCTCATGATCGGTGATCGCCGGCACGACCGGTGACACGCTGATCGAGGTGGGGATCCCCGCCTGCGCCAGCGCCCTGATCGCCGCGATCCGCTGGCGCGGCGCCGACGCGCGCGGTTCCATCCGCCGGGCGATGACCGGATCGAGCGTCGTCACCGATATCATCACCGCGGCAAGGCCCTTGGCCGCCATCGGCCCGAGCAGGTCGATGTCGCGCACGATCCGCGCCGATTTGGTGGTGATGATGAGCGGATGATCATGTTCGGCCAGCACCTCGATCACCGATCGGGTGATCGCGAAGCGCGCCTCGATCGGCTGATAGGGATCGGTGTTGGTGCCCATCGCCATCGGCGTGCAGCGATAGCCGCGCTTCGCCAGCTCGTTGCGCAGCAGCACCGCGGCGTCGGGCTTGGCGAACAGCTTCGTTTCGAAATCGAGGCCGGGCGACAGGTTGTGATAGGCATGGCTCGGCCGCGCGAAGCAGTAGATGCAGCCATGCTCGCAGCCGCGATAGGCGTTGATCGAGCGGTCGAAGGCGATATCGGGCGACTGGTTGCGGGTGATGATCGTCCTTGCATGCTCGATCGTCACCTCGGTGCGCAGCGGCGGTCCCTCGCCGTCGATGGCGTCGCGCCCGTCGAGCCAGTCGCCATCGCTCTCGCGCGCCTTGTCGTCGAAGCGCGCGCTCAAGCCGGCATTGGCGGCGCCGCGCCCCTTGATCGGGGGCGGCAGGGGTGATGGCGAGTCGGGCACAGATAGAACATATCGAGAACAAATGGCCGTGCAAGCGCCGTGTGGAAGTTCTTCCCCTGCTTCCTACCAGTCTATTTCGCTGCTGGCGCCTTTTCGACCGGCGCGCTGCCGATCAGCCCGCCCGCCTTGCGGCGATTACCCACCCAGTCGACGATCGCGCGGCCGGTCGCGTTCAGCAGCGGGTGGGTGCGCGAATTGCGCATCCAGCCCGGCCGGTCCGACGTCGCGCCATAGAGCGTGTCATAGCCGAGGTTGATCAGCAGATAGGCCAGCGTGACGATGATCAGCCCTTTCAGCGCGCCGAAGCCGAAGCCGAGCACGCGGTCGAGCGGCCCGAGCACCGAGGTCCGCGTGCGCCGGCCGAGCGAACCGGCGATCAGCTTGCCGCCGGCATAGACGATCAGGAAGACCAGCGCGAAGGCGAGCACGCTCGCCCCGCTGGCATTGCCGACGACATGCAGCAGAAGAGACGTCGCCGGACCATGGAACAGCTTGAGCGCCAGAATCGCCGCGACCCAGGCGAACAGCGAAATGATCTCGGTGATGAACCCCCGGATCAGGCCGAACACGGCCCCGCCGAAGATCGCCAGCAGCACGATGATATCGAGACCGGTCAAGCCATGCATGAAACAAACCTGACACCATTACGAAAACGACCGCTCATCCTGAGTAGGGGCTGAGCTTGTCGAAGCCCCATATCGAAGGACCCGAATAATCCTTCGAGACGCCACTTCGACAAGCTCGGTGGCTCCTCAGGATGAGCGGAGGTGTTTGATATCATGGGCTGGCCTAACTACCGCCGCCCGAGGATATGGTCAACGAGCGCCCCCAGGGTCGAGAAGCTCGCCAGCCGCATTCCGGCCTGCTTTTCGTCCTTGCCACCCGGCGCCCAGGCCGAACCGAAGCCCAGCTTGGCCGCTTCCTTCAGCCGCAGCCCGGCATGCGCCACGGGCCGGATCTCGCCCGACAGCGCGACTTCGCCGAAGGCGATGCAGTCGGTCGGCACCGGACGCTCGGCCAGCGCGGAGACCAGCGCCGCCGCCACCGCGACATCACCGGCCGGGTCCGAGATGCGATAGCCGCCGGCGACGTTCAGATAGACTTCGGCGGTGGAGAAGCTCAGCCCGCAGCGCGCTTCCAGCACCGCGAGGATCATCGCCAGCCGCCCCGAATCCCAGCCGACCACGGCGCGGCGCGGCGTCGCCCCGCTCTGCAACCGCACCGTCAGCGCCTGGATCTCGACCAGCACCGGCCGCGTCCCCTCGATCGCCGGGAAGACTGTCGCCCCGCTCATCCCCTCGCCGCGGGCGGTGAGGAACAGCGCGCTCGGATTGGCGACTTCGTCCAATCCCTCTTCCGCCATCGCGAACACGCCGATCTCGTCGGTCCCGCCGAAGCGGTTCTTGACCGCGCGCAGGATGCGGTACTGATGGCTGCGCTCCCCCTCGAAGCTCAGCACGGTGTCGACCATATGCTCGAGCACGCGCGGCCCGGCGATCGCGCCGTCCTTGGTGACATGGCCGACCAGCACCAGCGCGGTGCCGCGATCCTTGGCGAAACGGATCAGTTCCTGCGCGGAGGCGCGGACCTGGCTCACCGTCCCCGGCGCGCCCTCGATCAGGTCGCTGTGCATCGTCTGGATCGAATCGATCACCAGCAGCGCCGGCGCGGCTTTCTCGAGCGTCGTGAGGATATCGCGCACCGACGTCGCCGAGGCCAGTTGCACCGGTGCCATCCCCAGCCCCAGCCGCCGCGCCCGCAGGCGCACCTGGTCGGCGGCCTCCTCCCCGGAAATATAGGCGACGCTCTGCCCTGCCAGGGCCATCCGCGCCGCCGCCTGGAGCAGGAGGGTCGACTTGCCTATGCCCGGATCGCCGCCGATCAGCGTCGCCGAACCCGGCACCAGCCCGCCGCCCATCGCGCGGTCGAACTCGGCGATGCCGGTCGACCAGCGCTTCGGCAGCGGGATATCGGCATCCAGCCCGACCAGCGCGATCGCCCGGCCGCCCGAGCGCAGGTCATGCTTGGCCGAAAACACGGTGACGTTCGACGCCTCCTCGACCATGGCGTTCCATTCGCCGCAATCGACACACTGCCCCTGCCAGCGCGTCGCGACACTGCCGCATGCCTGACAGACGTAGCGTTTCTGCGGTTTGGCCATGGGGAGTCCTGTGCTTGCGTTCCGAACAAAAGGGGTACATCATCGATAGCGCCATGACAAGCAACCGCGATGACGCCCGCAAGCGGGACGACGAAAGCCGTATCGACCTTAGCCGCGCAAGGCTCGCGCTCCTGTTGAAGACACCCCCGCCCCCTGTCGATAGCGAACAGACGATCGAGAATCGACGGATCTGGTCCCGCGCCAGCGAGCAGCAAAGGCGGCGCATGCTCAAGGATTGCGGCTGGCTGTGATCCCGAACAGGCGCTAAGCCACGACGATGCGGGAGAAGGAACTGCGGCTCGCGCTGGTCTGCTACGGCGGAGTCAGCCTGGCCGTCTACATGCATGGGATCACCAAGGAACTGTGGCGGCTCGCCCGTGCCAGCCGCGCCTTCCATGACGGCGCCACCGGAAGCGAGGGCAGCGAAGCGATCTATCGGCAGCTGCTCGAACGGATCGAGGCCGACAAGAGCGTCAAGCTGCGCGTGCTGATCGACATCATCGCGGGTGCCAGTGCGGGCGGCATGAACGGCCTGTTCCTCGGCCATGCGATCTCGACCGGCCAGTCGCTCGAACCGCTGACGACGCTGTGGCTGGATCGCGCCGATGTCGAGGTGCTGCTCGATCCCGATGCCCGCCCGCTGTCGCGCTTCACGAAATTATGGGCGCTGCCCTTCGCCTGGATGCTGTCGCGCAGGCGCGGCGGAACCGTCGAGCGGACGGTCGCCCCCGGCACCCGCGCCGAGGTGCGCCGCAAGCTGTCGGGCTTCGTGCGCGCGCGCTGGTTCCATCCGCCGTTCGGCGGCGTCACCTTCACCAATCTCATCCTCGACGCCTTCGACGCGATGGCGGCCGAACCCGCCGGTCCGCCGCTGCTGCCCGAGCGCCAGCCGCTCGACGTGTCGGTCACCGTCACCGATTTCCACGGCTATAATCAGCGGCTGCGGCTGCACAGCCCGGCGCTGGCCGAGGAGCGCGAGCACCGGCTGACGATCGGCTTTGTCGATCGCGGCGTCGGGCGGCGCCACCTGGCGGAGCCGACCGAGCTGGCCTTCGCCGCGCGCGCCACCGCGAGCTTCCCCGGCGCCTTCCCGCCGTTCAACGTCGCCGAACTCGACGGCGTGCTGAAGAGCCGCGAGCGTGACTGGCCGGGGCGCGAAACCTTCCTCGACCGGATATTCCCCAGGGCTGCGGCCAGCGGGAGTCCGGAGGATTTGGTGCTGATCGATGGCTCGGTGCTCGCCAACGCGCCCTTCCGCCCGGCGATCGAAGCGCTCCGCAATCGCCCGGCCCGGCGCGAGGTCGACCGACGCTTCGTGTATCTCGATCCGACCGCCAACATACAAGGGCCTCCCGAGCGTCATCGCGACGGCAAGGTCCGCCTGCCGGGCTTTTTCGCCACCATCTTCGGAGCGATGTCGACCATCCCGCGCGCGCAGCCGATCCGGGACAATCTCGAGCTGATCGAGCAACGCTCGATCAGTATCGCGCAGACGCGGCAGATCATCGAGGCGATCCGGCCCGAGGTCGATGCCGCGGTCGAAGGCGCCATGGAGCGCCAGATCCTGCTCTACCGTCCGAGCCCCGAACGCATCGGCGGCTGGCGCGCCCGCGCCCATGAGCAAGCCGCCCGCCGCGCCGGCTTCACCTATGCCGGTTATGGCCAACTCAAGCTGACGATCATCGCCGACGAGCTGAGTTCGACGATCGCGCTGCTTGGCGCCGCCGAGGATGCCGCCGCACGCCACGCGATCCGCAGCAGCATCGCCGCGCTGATGCGCGCGCAGGGCTTCGAGGGGCCGGAGGCGCTGGGAAGCGGCGGCACCAGCGACACGCTGCTTGCCTTCCTGCGCCGGCACGATCTCGATTTCCGCATCCGTCGCCTCCGCTTCCTCGCCGACCGGCTGACCGAGATCGAAGCCGGCAAGGGCGGCAGCAGCGAGCTCGCCCTGCAGGCGGCGCGCAATGCGATCTACACCTCGCTGGCGCCGTTTCTCGATCTGCAGATGCGCGATCATTATGCCCGGCCGGTGGTGGCCGCCGCGCAGCATTTCGCGGAAGATCCTGCCACTGCCCTCGCCAGCATCGCCGCGGCGCGCAATCTCGAAGCGCTGGACGTGGATACCGATCGGGCGATCGCCGCCGTCCTGCCCCGCCTCGCCAGGGCCGATCGGCGGGCGCTGCTGCTCGGCTATCTTGGCTTCAGCTTCTATGATCTGGCGACGCTGTCCCTGATCCGCGTGCAGGGCACGCAGGAATTCCATGCGATCCAGGTCGATCGGATTTCCCCCGATGACGCCGGCTCGATCCGCAAGGGCGGTGCCGCCGCCACCCTCAAGGGGATAGAGTTCAACCTGTTCGGCGCCTTTTTCAGCCGAGCCTATCGCGAAAATGATTATCTGTGGGGCCGCCTGCATGGCGCCGAACGGATGATCGACCTGGTCATATCGGCGATCCCCGCGGGCGAGACGATCCCCGGCGAAGATATCGCCGCCCTCAAGCAGACGCTGTTTCGCGCCATTCTCGACGAAGAGCGCGGACGGCTGGCAGCGATACCCGAACTGGTCGCGGCGATCGACGAAGAAATCGGAGTTTAGCGCCCCTCCCGGAACTTTGCCCATCGCACGAAGAGATCGTTCGAATACAGGAACTTTCTCCACCCGTCATTACAGCGAAAGCTGGAATCTCTCTGCGCTAAGCTCTTGAGAAGGTACCAGGAGAGATCCCGGCTTTCGCTGGGATGACGAACAGAAGGAAAATCTGTGAAGGCCGTAGCCCGGAACAGCGGAAAACGCAGACCCGTGTTACCCGTCTTGACCACGCTTCGTCGCTGGAGGACAAGCGGCGCCATGCATTTTCTGAAGACCTTGTTTTGGGTGATCCTGGCCGTGGTCGCGGTGATATTCTCGCTGCGAAACTGGACACCGGTCCCCGTCAACCTGTGGGCCGGGCTGACCGCCGACGTCAAGCTGCCGATGCTGATGGTGATCGGCATGGCGGTCGGCTTCCTTCCGACCTATGCGGTCCATCGCACCAAGCTGTGGCGTCTCAAGCGCAGGATCGACAATCTGGAGCGTAACGCATTGCTGGCCAGCGCGCCGGCCCCGGAGCCCACTGCACAACCGATGGGATCCAGTTTTGAAGCGTAGCCCGATCTATGTGGCGATCGACACGCCCGATATCGTCCGCGCGAAGGAGATCGCCGCGCGCGTCCATCACCATGTCGGCGGCATCAAGCTGGGGCTCGAGTTCTTTTCGGCGCACGGCCAGGCGGGCGTCCGTGAGATGGCTGCGCTCGATCTGCCGATCTTCCTCGATCTCAAGCTCCACGACATCCCGAACACCGTCGCCAAAGCGGTACAGGCGTTAGGCGGCCTCCAGCCCGCCATCCTCACCGTCCACGCGGCCGGCGGGCTGGCGATGATGGAGGATGCCAAGGCGGCGGCGCCGGTGGGCACGAAGGTCGTCGCCGTCACGGTGCTGACCAGCCTGGACGATGGCGATCTGGATTCGATCGGCGTCCCCGACGACAGCCACGTCCAGGTCCAGCGCCTGACGATGCTGGCCCGGGAGGCGGGGCTCGACGGCGTCGTCTGCTCGGGCAACGAGGTCAGGGCCGCCAAGAAATTGTGGCCGCAAGGCTTCTTCGTCGTGCCCGGCATCCGCCCTGCCGATGGCAACGGCCTGGCCGACCAGAAGCGGGTGATGACACCGCGCCAGGCGCTCGATCAGGGTGCCTCTATCCTCGTGATCGGCCGGCCGATCACCAATGCGGCCGATCCCGATCACGCCGCCCGCTCGATCGAGGCGACGCTCTGACCGGCGGCGAGGTCGATGAGACGGGGCTGCTGCAGCGTGAAGGCGGCGGCTTCGTCCTCAAGCGCGACCAGGGCGGCTATTATAGACTCGAGCTGCACAGGACCCCGGTCGACCTGGTCGAGAAACGCGTGCGCCTGATCGGCGTGATGATCGGCCGCGATCATGTCGCCGCAGACGGCGTCCAGCCTGCCTGAAGACGGTTGAGAGATCATCGGCAAATGAGCAGTACGGCTCATGGAACGCGGCACGAAAGCCCGCGTTGGCGTAGGTTGGCACCCTGCGCATAGCCTTATCTACCGAAACGATAGATTTTCTTTCTTCTCTTTCGCATTGGTAGAGATAACTATCGTCGCAGACAAACAGGGGAAGATAATGAAGAAACGTCTCACCATCTTCACGGCTCTCGCGGCGGCGCTCGCAGCGGTTCCGGCTACGGTCGTCCAGGCGGCACCGGTACAGTTGCTCAACGTGTCATACGACCCGACCCGCGAGCTTTATGTCGCGATCAATGCGGCCTTCGCCAGGAGCTGGAAAGCCCAGACCGGCCAGGACGTCACGATCCGACAGAGCCATGGCGGCTCCGGCAAGCAGGCGCGCTCGGTGATCGACGGGCTGCCCGCGGACGTCGTGACGCTCGCGCTCGCCTATGACATCGACGAGATCTCGTCGCGCGGCAAGCTGCTGCCGGCCAACTGGCAGTCGCGCCTGCCCAACGCCAGCTCGCCTTATTATTCGACGATCGTCTTCCTCGTCCGCAAGGGCAATCCGAAGAACATTCGCGACTGGGACGATCTGGTGAAGCCGGGCGTCAAGGTCATCACCCCTAATCCGAAGACCAGCGGCGGCGCCCGCTGGAACTATCTGGCGGCCTGGGGCTATGCCCAGCGCAAGACCGGCAGTGTCGCCGGCGCGCGCGACTATCTGGTCAAGCTGTTCCGCAACGTGCCGGTGCTCGACAGCGGCGCCCGCGGTTCGACCACCACCTTCGTCCAGCGCGGCCAGGGCGACGTCCTGCTCGCCTGGGAGAATGAGGCGTTCCTCGCGGTCAACCAGCTGGGCAAGGGCAAGTTCGACATCGTCGTGCCTTCGGTCTCGATCCTCGCCGAGCCGCCGGTCGCCATCGTCGACGCCAATGTCGACAAGAAGGGCACCCGCAAGGCGGCCGAGGCCTATCTGCGCTTCCTCTACACGCCGGCTGCGCAGCAGATCATCGCCAAAAATTACTATCGTCCGCGCAATCCGCAGGTGGCGGCGCAGTATAAGGGGCAGTTCCCCAACGTCGCCCTGTTCACGATCAAGAATTTCGGGGGATGGGCGAAGGCGCAGGCGGTCCACTTCAATGATGGCGGCCTGTTCGACCAGATTCTCGAAGACGCCAAGAAATAGGCTTTGTTTCCCCCGCGCGGGGGGAGCGGGCGACCAGCTCGCCCTCCCCGCTTCGGGAAATGCTTAAAACCAGAACTCAGGGAGTTTCCCATGCGCCATCTATTGCTGGCAGGCGTCGCCTGCCTGGCCCTCCTGCCTGCGCCGCTTCTCGCCCAGGACGCCGCGCCGATCCCCGACAAGGTCGACGCCTTCCCCGACGATGCCAACACCATCGACACGGTGATCCCTTCCGAAGATGCCCCAGCGGCCGCGCCGGTGGCGAAGACCGGCGATGCCGTGCTCGACCGCCTCAACGCGCTCGAGGCCAAGGTCCAGCAGCTCGAGGCACGCAACAAGCAGCTCGAGGACGAAGCCAGCGCCACCCAGACCCGCGTCGAGAAGGTCGAGGTTCGCGCCGCACGCGCGGTCCAGGCCGGCCCCGCCCCGACCTTCGCCGATGTCGGCGGCAATTTCACCTTCAAGCCGCGCGGCACCTTCCAGATCGACTATGCCGCCTATAATCGCCGCGGTGCGGGCCGCTATGATTACAACAGCGGCACCGATATCCGCCGCGGCCGCTTCGGCTTCGACGGCACCTTCTACAAGAATTTCAAATACCGCATCGAAGCCGAGTTCGTGAAGAACAGCGTCAACCTGCTCGACGCCTATGTCAGCTATGGCGGCATCAAGAACTGGGTGTTCACCGTCGGCCAGCAGAAGGCGCCGTTCGGCCTCGAAGCCAACACCACCGACGCGCTGAACAGCTTCCTCGAGCGCGGCATGGCCAACGCAGCGTTCGGCGCGGTGGGCGCCGAGCGGCGGGTCGGCGTGACGGCCGCCTACCAGACCGACAAGCTCAACGCGACGATCGGCCTGTTCGGCAGCGGCGAAGCGGTGCAACGCAACGAATCGACCCCCGACGAGACTTACGGCGTCAACGCCCGCGTCACCTGGGATCCGATCCTCGACACCGGCCGGCTCCTCCACGTCGGCGCCTCCGGCTTCAAGGTTGCGAGCATCGCCGCGCACACCATCTCGGGCCTCGGTGATCGTCCGGGCAGCCGCGTCGACGGTGGCCGTCTCGTCTCGATCAACATCAACGGCACCGCCCCGTCGGGCGGCATTCCCACCGGCGCACGCAACGCCACCTACTGGGGCCTGGAAAGCGCCGCCGTGTTCGGTCCCTTCTCGGTCCAGGGCGAATATAACCATCTGAGCGTCGATCGCTTCGGGGCAGCCCCCACCGTAAATGTCGACGGTTTCTATGTATTCGGTAGCTGGTTCCTCACCGGCGAGTCGCGTAGCTTCAAAAATGGCGTGGTCGATCGGGTGAAGCCGTTCAGCGACTTCGCACCCGGCGGCGGCTGGGGCGCGATCGAGCTTCTCGCCCGCTACGACACGCTCGACCTGACCGACGCGGGCTTCCAGAGCATCGCCGGCCGCGCGGTGAAGCGGAAGGGCGAGACCTGGACGCTGGGCCTCAACTGGTATCTGAATCCCAACGTGAAGTTCGTCGCCAACTATATCCGCTTCAAGGGTGAGAATTCACCACTGGTTTTCCCGACCATTCCGGCTAACAGCCTCAATGGTCCGAACACCACCGCCAAGGGTGATGTAATCGGAACGAGGCTGCAGGTTGATTTCTGATCGATCTGCCACGATGTCAGGGGCCGGGCCACGTCCGGCCCCTGTGTCGTATATCCATGGTAAAGGCGGGCAAGGTATGACGAGCAGGGCGACGGGACGCCCGGCGATGCGGATATTACCGGGATTTTCCCTCACTATGGGGCTGACCATCACCTGGCTCAGCCTCATTGTGCTTATTCCGCTGAGCGCCGTTTTCATCAGGTCGATGGGACAGGGATTCGGTCATTTCATCGCGGTCGCCTTTTCCGAACGGGCGCTCGCGAGCTACCGCGTCACCTTCGGCGCGGCGGCGATCGCCGCGCTGGTCAACGCGATCTTCGGGCTGCTGATCGCCTGGGTGCTGGTGCGCTACAAATTCCCCGGCCGGCAGCTGCTCAGCGCGGTGATCGACCTGCCCTTCGCGCTGCCGACCGCCGTCGCCGGCATCGCCCTGACCGCCATCTATGCCGATACCGGCTGGCTGGGCGAGCCGCTCGCGAAGCTCGGCATAGCCGTCGCCTATCAGCCGCAGGGCATCGTCGTCGCGATGACCTTCATCGGCCTGCCTTTCGTGGTGCGCACGGTCGAGCCGGTACTGGCCGATCTGGGTCGCGACATCGAGGAGGCCGCGCTGACGCTCGGCGCCCACGGCACCCAGATCTTCGCCCGCGTGGTCCTGCCCGAGATCATGCCGGCGCTGGTCACCGGCACCGCCCTCGCCTTCGCCCGCGGGGTCGGCGAATATGGCTCGGTCATCTTCATCGCCGGCAACATGCCGATGATCTCGGAGATCTCGCCGCTGCTGATCATCACCCAGCTCGAGCAATATGATTATGAGGGCGCCGCCGCGATCGCCGTGGTGATGCTGCTCATCTCCTTCTCGATGCTGCTGGTCATCAACCGCATCCAGGAATATAACCGCCGGAAGGCTGGACTATGAAGCGCCGCGATCCCCTCCAGGCGCCGCGCCCGGTCATGCTCGCGCTGCTCGGCATCGCGGTCGCCTATGTGGGCATCATGCTGCTGCTGCCGCTTGCCGCGGTGTTCGTCGAGGCGCTGGCCAATGGCTGGGAAGCCGCCGAGGCTGCCATCGTCGAGCCGGACGCGCTGGCTGCGATACGGCTGACCCTGCTGGTCGCGGCGATCTCGGTGCCGTGCAACCTGATCTTCGGCATCTCCTCGGCCTGGCTGATCGCCAAGCATGATTTCCGCGGCAAGGAGTTCCTGCTGACGCTGATCGACCTGCCCTTCTCGGTATCACCGGTGGTGGCGGGGCTCATCTATGTGCTGCTCTACGGCGCGCATGGCTGGCTCGGCCCGCTGCTCGACAGGTACGACATCCACATCATCTTCGCGACGCCGGGCATCATCATGGCGACGATCTTCGTCACCTTCCCCTTCGTCACGCGCGAACTGGTGCCGCTGATGATCGCGCAGGGGCGTGCGGAGGAGGAGGCGGCGCTGTCGCTCGGCGCCAACGGCTGGCAGACCTTCACCCGCGTCACCCTGCCGAATATCCGCTGGGGCCTGCTCTACGGCGTGCTGCTCACCAACGCCCGCGCGATGGGCGAGTTCGGCGCGGTATCGGTCGTCTCGGGGCATATTCGCGGCGAGACCAACACTATGCCGCTTCACGTGGAAGTGCTGTATAACGAGTATAATTTCGTGGCCGCCTTTGCCGTCGCGGCGCTGCTTGCACTGCTCGCACTGGTAACGCTTACGCTCAAGACCTACTTGGAATGGCGTCACCATGATGCCCTCGCTGCTTCGGGACATTGATCCTATGACGATCACGATCGACAATATCGCCCGCCGTTTCGGCCAGTATGCGGCGCTCGACGGCGTCTCGCTCGACCTCCCCGAGGGCGAGTTCGTGGCGCTGCTCGGCCCCTCTGGTTCGGGCAAGACGACGCTGCTGCGCATCATCGCCGGCCTGGAATATGCCGAGCAGGGCACGATCTCCTTCGGCGGCGAGGATGTCACCGACATGCCGGTGCAGAATCGCGGCATCGGCTTCGTCTTCCAGCAATATGCGCTGTTCCGCCACATGACGGTGGCCAAGAACATCGCCTTCGGGCTCGACGTGCTGCCGCGCCGGGCGCGCCCGCCCAAGGCGGAGATCGCGGCCCGGATCGACGAGCTGCTCGAGCTCGTCCAGCTTCCCGGCCTCGGCGGCCGCTATCCGTCGCAACTGTCGGGCGGTCAGCGCCAGCGCGTCGCGCTCGCCCGGGCGCTGGCACGCAACCCCCGCATCCTGCTGCTCGACGAGCCGTTCGGCGCGCTCGACGCCAAGGTGCGCCGCGAATTGCGCAAGGCGCTCCGCCAGATTCATGACCGGCTCGGCATCACCTCGATCTTCGTCACCCATGACCGCGAAGAGGCGTTCGCGCTCGCCGACCGGGTCGCCATCCTCAATCTCGGCAAGATCGAGCAGTTCGCGACCCCCGCCGAGATCGAGCGCGCGCCGGCCAACGAGTTCGTGCGGGAGTTCGTCCGCGACGAGATCGACGACAAGCCTTCGCTTGCGGTGGTGCACGGCTGATTGCTTTTGCCGCGCCGCGGCCATAGGCGGCGGGGATGCTAGGTCTTTCCTATACGCGGCTCGGCGTGCTGATGGGCGCCGGCGCCTATACGCTCTGGGGCCTGCTGCCGCTCTATCTGCGGGCGCTCGCGCCGCTGCCGCCGCTCTCCATCCTGGCGCACCGGGTGCTCTGGTCGCTGCTGCTGCTGGCGGTGATCGCGCTGCTGTTCAGGCGCGGCGCGGCGGCGCACGACGCGATCCGCCGGCCGCGGATCCTGCTGGCGCTGCTGGCCTCGACGATGCTGATCGGCACCAACTGGCTGCTCTATATCTACGCGGTCAACAGCGGCCACGCGCTCCAGGCGAGCCTCGGCTATTTCATCAATCCGCTGGTCAACGTGCTGCTCGGCGTCATCTTCCTGCGCGAGCGGCTGGGGCGCCCGGAGCTGGTGGCGATCGCGCTTGCTGCGGCCGGCGTCGCGCTGCTGGCGATCGGGCAGCAGGCACTGCCGGTCATCCCGCTCGCGCTGGCGCTGAGCTTCGGCGCCTACGGCCTGGTCAGGAAGATGATCGGCATCGGCCCGGTCGAGGGGCTGCTGATCGAGACCGCCATCCTCGCCCCCTTCGCGCTCGGCTGGCTGGCGCTGCAGGGCGGCCCGTCCGCCGCGCCGGGCGCCGGGCCATCCCTGTGGCTGCTGATGATCAGCGGCCTGGTCACGACCGCGCCGCTGCTGCTGTTCAACGGCGCCGCCCAGCGCATCCGTTATTCCGATCTCGGCCTGCTGCAATATATCGGGCCCAGCATCCAGCTGGTGATCGCGGTCCACATCTTCGGCGAACCGCTGCTGCCGATCCACATCCTCTCCTTCGCGCTGATCTGGACCGGCCTCATCATCTATGCGGCCGCCACCTGGCATCGCGGGCGAGTCACCCCCGCGCTGCCGGAGTGAAGCTCACAGCGTGAGCTTGCCGCGCACCAGCTCGCTATAGTCCTTCTGCATCTGGCGGGTCAGGTCGCCTACCTCGAAGTTCCACGGCCCGGCCGATCCGACCGGCACGATCTCCGCCGCCGAACCGGTCAGGAAGAACTGCTCGAAGCTTTCCAGCTCCTCGGGCCAGATCGCCCGCTCGATCACCTCGATGCCGCGCCGCCGCGCCAGCTTGATCACGGTCTGGCGGGTGATGCCGTTCAGGAAGCAGTCCGGCGTCGGCGTGTGGATCACGCCGTCGCGGATGAAGAAGGCGTTCGCGCCGGTCGCCTCGGCCACCTGGCCGCGATAGTCGAACATCAGCGCGTCCTGGAAACCGCGCGCCTCGGCATGATGCTTGGACATCGTCGCGATCATGTACAGGCCCGCCGCCTTGGCCTGCACCGGCGCGGTGAACGGCGCCGGCCGCCGCCACGGCGCGATGTCGAGCTTCAGCCCGCCGGCGCCGGGATCGAGATAGGTGCCCCAATACCAGCAGGCGATCGCCATGTGCGGCTTGGTCCGCTGCGCCGATACGCCCATCTGCTCCGAACCGCGCCACGCGACCGGGCGGACATAGGCGTCGGTCAGGCCATTGGCCTTCATCGTCTCGATGCAGGCGGCGTCGATCTGCTCGACCGACCAGGGCAGGTCGAAGCCCAGCATCGCCGCGCTGTCGCGCAGCCGCCGGCTGTGCCAGCTCAGCTCGAAGATATTGCCGTCATAGGCGCGCACGCCCTCGAACACGGACGAGGCATAATGCAGCGCATGGGTGAGGATATGGACATTGGCGCTGCGCCAGGGGACCAGCTGGCCGTCGAGCCAGATGAAGCCGTCGCGATCGTCGTATGTCGGTTCCTCAGCCATATTTCCTGCATCCTGCGCGTGATTCTTGCGTTGCGTTCGATTAATGATGCTGGCAAATTACGTCAACATGGCTGTCCAAAATTCTCCTGATCCGCTTCGCCCGGATTCGTTTCGCGCCGCATCGCCGCTGTTCCTGCGCGAGGCGGAAATCCGCCGCGGCATCGAACTGCTCTATTTCGGCTACAGCCATCTCTATCGCGGCATCGACGAGGGGCTGGCGAAACAGGGCCTCGGCCGTGCGCACCATCGCTCGCTCTATTTCATCGCCCGCAATCCGGACATCACCGTCAGCGATCTGCTGCGCATCCTGGCGATCACCAAGCAGTCGCTGGGCCGGGTCCTCAACGAGCTGACCGAGCGCGGCCTGATCGAGACGCGCACCGGCCGCGAGGACCGCCGCCAGCGCCTGCTGCGCGTCACCGAGGCCGGCGCCGCGCTCGAAGGCAGCCTGTTCGAAGCTCTGCGCGAACGCCTCTCGACCGCCTATGCCCAGGCCGGCCAGAACGCCGTGACCGGCTTCTGGGCGGTCCTCGAAGGCCTCGTCCCGCCCGACGAAAAACCCCGCATGACGCAGCCGGGCAAGCCGGGATAAGAATGCACGGACTCGCAACAGTTTCACACGCACCGCCGTCATCCCGGGATCCGGGATCTCGCTTCTTCTCTTCCCCGTCGACCTGACAGGAGCAGCACCACCGATGACCGCGATCTACGATTTCTCGGCGACAGCCATAGACGGCACCCCGGTTCCGCTCGACCGGTATCGCGGCAAGGTGCTGCTGATCGTCAACACCGCCAGCAAATGCGGCTTCACCCCGCAATATGACGGGCTGGAGACGCTGCACGAGCAGCTGTCGGACAAGGGCCTCGTCATCCTCGGCTTCCCCTGCAACCAGTTCGGCGGGCAGGAGCCCGGCGGCGAGGCGGAGATCGAGAGCTTCTGCCGGCTCACCTATGACGTCAAATTCCCGATGTTCGCCAAGATCGAGGTCAACGGCGCCAACGCCCACCCGCTCTACGCCTGGCTGAAGAGCCACGCCAAGGGCATCCTCGGCACCGAAGGCATAAAGTGGAATTTCACCAAATTCCTGATCGACCGCAACGGCGCGATCGTCTGCCGCTACGCCCCGACGACCAAGCCCGAAGCGATCCGCGGCGACATCGAGGAACTGCTGGAGACCGCGTGAGCGCAACCCTCGATCCGCTCGCCGCCCCACATCGGAAGGGCGCCCAGACAATGCTCACCAGTCTCATCGTCCCCACCTACACGCAGATGTTGACGGCACTGGCGGGCTGGCTCGACAAAGCCGGCGCCCAACGCCCGGGCGGCGAAGCCGAAGCGCTCCTGTCCGCGCACCTCGCTCCCGACATGTTCCCGCTGGCCACCCAGGTCCGCTTCGCCTGCGCGCAGGCCCATGAAGCCGTCGCCCGGCTAAGCGGAGAGGAACTACCGCCGTCGGTCGCGGCGCTGCTGGACGAGGGCCGCAACGCGCGGGAGCGCCCCGGCACGCTCGCCGATGCCCAGGCCAGGATCACCGAGACCCTCGCCCTGCTCGACGCCCTCCCCCCGGCCGCGCTCGACACCGATCCCGCCCAGCCGATCGCGCACGCCCTGCCCAACGGCATGATCTTCGACCTGACCGCGGAGCAATATGCCCGCGACTGGAACCTCCCCCAATTCTACTTCCACCTGATGACCACCTACGCGATCCTGCGCAGCGAGGGCATCGCCCTCGGCAAGGCGGATTATGTCGCGCATATGTTCGCCTATCTGCGGCCGGGCACGGCGCCGACCGGCTGATACAAGACGGCGCGATCGTCACGCATCACCCCTCATCTTCAGGGGAGGGGCAGGGAGGTGGGGCCTCTCCTCGAGCACCACGCGAAGCGATACGCCCCCAGGTGCAATGCGCCATCAGGCGACCACTTGATCGAGCCCGCGCTGTCCGAGCTGCCCCAACCCCGCTCATACTGAGGAGCTGCTGAGCTTGTCGAAGCGGCGTCTCGAAGGACATCCCACCGCCCAGGGGGGCGTAAGGGGTCCCTTGAGTGTCATTGACCTATACGTCAATGGCGCATAAGTCGTGCCAATGAGTAAGGCCGAGCAGGCGGACCTCATCGCATTGAGCAAGGCCCTGCTCGCTTATTATGGAGATCGGCCATGAGCGCCTATGAGAGCATTCGACAGGGGCTGACCGAAGCCCTGGCCTTCGCGGAGGGCAAGGAGACCGGAGCGGTCGTTCACCATGTCGCGGTGCCCGCCGTCGATGTCGCCGCCATCCGGGCCAGCACCGGCCTGTCGCAGGGTGCGTTCGCGCGCAGCATCGGCGTCGCCAAGGGCACGCTGCTCAACTGGGAACATGGCCGCCGCCGCCCGACCGGCCCCGCCCAGGTGCTCCTCGCGATGATCGCCAAGAGGCCGTCGCTGGTCAGCGAGCTTCTGCGCTGAGCGGGAGAAGTTCGGCGCTGTCGTCGTCCATGAGAACGAGCGCAATCTTAACAACAAGATCAGCAGGGGCGGCTTTACGGCTGCGCTCCTGCTCCAATGCCCACGCGGTCTACGGCTGACCTGCCCCACCCCGCTCATCCTGAGGAGCCACTGAGCTTGTCGAAGTGGCGTCTCGAAGGAGGCCAAAAATTACGCCGCCGATAATCGCCCAGCATGATATCAGCCGCCATGGCTTTCGGCGTCTTCATTCACCGGTCCGATTCGATCTACGACGACACCCCGGCGGAGAGATATCAGTTTCCCAAACAATATCTCGAGCGTGCGAGAACATGCGCGGGCGACTGGATCGTCTATTATGAACCGCGCAAAGTCTTGGACACGAAGGGCTATTACGCTGTCGCCAAGGTAGAGCGCATCATTGCCGACCCCTCAGCGCCCGGAATGTACCTCGCATTGATCGAGCCTGGCACCTATCTCGACTTCGCCACGCCAGTTCCCTTTGCCGATGAAAATGGCCCGATCGAACGCGGCGTGCTCAATGAGGCCGGAAGAATTTCGGGACGCGCGCAGGCGGCCGTTCGCGGGCTGTCGACGAGCGACTTCAACCGCATTGTCGAGGCCGGCCTCGCCGATAAAGATCCCCTGCTGCCGCGAACCGACCTTGCAGCCATCGGCCCCAGCGTCCGCGAGGAGCACACCCCCTTCATGGTGGACGAAGCCCGGGAGCGCGTATCCGCAATTGTGTCTCGCATCGTGCGTGATCGCGTCTTCCGGCGGATCGTTCTGCGCGCTTATGACGAACGCTGTGCCGTCACCGGATTGAAGCTCATCAATGGCGGCGGGAGGGCCGAGGTCGAAGCCGCCCATATCCGTCCGGTGGAAGCGAACGGCCCCGACATCGTCAGCAACGGCCTTGCGCTTTCAGGAACAGCCCATTGGATGTTCGATCGCGGCCTGATCGGGCTGGATGACGACATGCGCATCATGGTCTCGCGCCAGGCCAACGACCCCGACAGCATCCGCTCCGTCATCAATGCCAGCGGTCGCATAATGATGCCACCTCGCGAAGCCGATCGCCCGCATCCCCAATTCGTTCGATGGCACCGCGAGCATTGTTTCAAACATTGAAACATGGAAGCGGCCGCGCCCGTGCCAATCCGATACGGCAGGAAGTAACTGCGTTGATTATTACGCAATTCTGTAATCGATACTTTTCAGCGCTTAATCCCAGCGAAGTCGAACGTAACCCGTAGCCTACGCTCCTTTCCTTGTGGATCAGCTTCGAATTCCTTACTGCCAATCCGAATAGCCCCATCGCACAGATCAAACTTTCGACCGAACAACGGCTCCGCGACATTTGTGGTACATCTCACGATCACACCGTTGGGTGACACGTCAAAGAAAGACTCCGATATCACTTTACGGATGCCATACATCTTACTTGGTATAATGATTGACTGTGGGTCGACTATAGTAACTTGAAGGCCGACATCGACCTGCTGCAGCGTCGACAAATCCACTCCGAGGACGCCGCTAAGGGCTTGCTCGTATCTGAATGTATCGCAGTTTACCATATCGGCTTCATGATGGCCGAAATTTCTGATGTTGCAGCCCGTTATCGCGCCATCAATGCCGATCGAATATGAAATAATCGAGCCTTGCTCGGTCAACTTGTCCCTGGGTATCGCCCATCGAACCCGCTGCGCATATTCGCCTCGCGTCGGCAGCCCTTTGCTATCCCGCGCGGGCATGAACCGAGCTCGTCTTTTGAGAAGATCACAGGTCAACTCATCTAAGCTCTCGCTCCCCGATGACGCCTTAACGGAACATCCCGCCGGATTACCGGCGACGTCTACTTCCAACGCGACGACCACAGAGCCTTCTTTGTCCTGCTCAATCGCCGATCGTGGATAATCCGTAGCCGATATCCATTCGGACGGGTCGGAAAGAGGCATCGGCCGGCTTTGCACAACCGCGCCTATGGCAGCCATTATCAGTAGCAACTTCGCCCCCAGTCTGAACCCACGTTGGAATATCGCTTTTTACGCATGTGCAACCATTTCCCTCGGAATGTTGGCCACAAGGCAGCGCCGGATTAACGGGGACAAAATCGTAGCACCAGCCACAGGCGCGCAAGAGCAGTAATCAGGGTTGCTGGTCAAGCTCGGCACTGGTCCGTAATGGATTTAAGTGGCCACGGCTTCAGATCGCTAGCGGCAAGCCAGAAATTTGAGAGGATGCACCGACCATGGAACCCGAAACTACGGTGGCAGGGCAGCAATTCGGCAGTAGGAGGCCGACAGACGCCAACTCACGCGCGCAAAAGTCGAGAGCCTATTAACGATAAATACTGCGCTCCCCATCGTTGGATCGGTGGAACCCGAACCTCCCGTCAAGCTATTCTGAAGCCCCCTCCCCGGAGACTCACAGCATGGCAAAGCTCGTGTTCGGAATGAACCAGTCGCTGGACGGCTATGTCGACCATATGGCGTTCGCGCCGGACCGCACCCTCTTCCGCCACTTCATCGCGGAGGCGCAGGCGCAGGCCGGCAGCCTCTACGGCCGCAGCATCTATGAAATCATGCGCTACTGGGACGATGATCGTCCCGAATGGGATGCCGACGAGCAGGCCTTCGCCACGGCGTGGCGCAGGCAGCCGAAATGGGTCGTCTCGCGCTCGCTGATGTCGGTCGGCCCCAACGCCACGCTTGTCGGCGATGATCTTGAGGGTGCGATCCGCGCACTGAAGGCCGAGCGGGACGGCGAGATCGAAGTCGCCGGCCCGCATCTGGCGCACAGCCTCACCCAACTCGGCCTGATCGATGAATATAGCATCTACCTGCACCCCGTCGTCCTCGGGCAGGGCAAGCCTTATTTCGCCGGCCCCCGGCCGCCGCTCCGCCTGATGTCCAGCGATCGCATCGGCGCGGATGTGATCAGACTGGCCTATGGTCCTGCCTGAACGACGGTGACGAACCGAAGCACCGTTCCGATCGTTCGTTCTTGATTTGTTCCGTCATTTCTGCTAGGCACCGCGACCCCTTCCTGGAGCCCGAGCGCCCATGACAGACCTGACTACCGGCACGACCCCCTCTGCGCCGTCCACCACCGGGCCGCCCGCCGACCAGACCCCGGCCCACTGGCCCGACGATCCCAACGAAATGCTGAACGAGATGATGTCCGAGCAGGCGAATTCGCTGCACAACATGTTCGGTTCGCTGAGGGATTATGCCGGAGAAGTCTTCCCCACGTCCCCGCATGCGGCGCAGGTCTATATCCGGCTCGCCCTGCGGGCCCAGGCGAATTGCCGGTCGACGATGGAGTCGATCGTCCGGGCCGATCGCGCCAGCCGGCGCGACGCAGCGGCCCCGGCAAAGTGAACAGCGCCACGAGCACCCCGATGCAGCCGGACATCCTCGCCAGCGCACCCCGCTGCGGCGCGCGCACCCGTGCGGGTTCGCCCTGCCGCGCCCCGGCCGTCAACGGCGCCCGGCGCTGCCGGATGCACGGCGGCAAGGGCAGCGGCGCCCCGCGCGGAAACCGCAACGCCTGGAAGCACGGCGTGCGCTCCGCCTGGATCAGGTCGGTCGCCCGCTATCTGCGCGCGACCTCTCCGGCCCGCCTCCGCGAAACCGAAGCACCGGCCCGGCACGCCCGCGTCCAGCCCCCCGCCGCTTTCGCCGCGCCGGAAAAAACAAAAAAAACGCACACACAACCCCATGCACCCGGAAAAAGCTGCGAACGGCTCGCAAATGAAAACCCCTCTCCCATCTTCATGGGCGAGGCCGGGTGAGGCTCTTCTTCCTTCCGCGCCTCCCGGTCCACGCCCGTCGAAAGAAGACAACAGACCCTCATCCAGCCCTCTCCCGCCCTTCGACTGCCTGCAAGGCAGGCGCTCAGGATAAACTTCAGCCAAAGGCTGAAGGCGGGAGAAGGCTCCGGCCTGCACGGCATTGCCATCCCTCACTCTCTCCGCCCCTCTCTCCGGTCCCCCAACGCCGTCATTCCAGCGAAAGCTGGAATCTCTCTTCGCTGACATGTCACGGGAAGGGCGGGGAGAAGGTTCGCGCGAAGCCATGGCGCAAAGAAATCTTGGCCCCGCCCCAAGCATCCTTCATTTGCGCATTGCGGCATCAGGGGCCATCTGGCGGCCATGGCATCCTTGCTCGATCCTGAAGCGCGCGGGCGCGTCATCCTCGTCGGCGCCGGTCCCGGCGATCCCGGCCTGCTGACGCTGCGCGCGGTCGAGGCGCTGCGCGCCGCCGATGTCGTCGTCCATGACGGCCTCATCGACATGCGCGTGCTCGATCATGCGCCGGCCGGGGCGCAGCGCATCTCGGTCGCCAAGCAGCGCGATCGACACACCCTGCCGCAGGAGGCGATCAACGCGCTGATCATCGCCCACGTCAAGGCGGGCTCGGTGGTCGTGCGGCTCAAGGGCGGCGATCCGTTCGTGTTCGGCCGCGGCGGCGAAGAGGTCGAGGCGGTCCGCGCCGCCGGCCTTCCGATCGAGGTCATCCCCGGGGTATCCTCGGCGCTGGGCTGCGCCGCCGAAGCGATGCTGCCGCTCACCCACCGCGACTGGTCGAGCGCGGTGAGCTTCGTGGCGGGCACCTGCAAGGGGCTGAGCGAGCAGAATTGGGCAGGCCTGGCCGGCCAGGGCCGCACCCTCGTCATCTATATGGGCGTCACCTGCGCCGGCGCCATCGCCGACAAGCTGATGGCGGACGGCGTCGCGCCCGACATGCCGGTGGCGGTGCTCGAGCGCGGCACGCTCGAAGGCTCGCGCGCGATCCGCACCCTGCTTGCCGATCTCGGCGACATGGTGCCGCGCGAGCAGGTGATCAGCCCGGCGATCATCGTCGTCGGCGAGGTCGTCCTGCTGTCCGACGCCGAAAACCGCCTCAAGGGCCTCGCGGCACAGGCCGAATGGATGAAAGACCCTGAAGTGATAAGAGACCGGGCGTGAAGATATTGACGGGGAATGATCTGGTGACCGGCGACGTGATCTGGTGGACCGGCGAAGGCTGGTCGCGCCATGTCGAGCATGCCGTCGACGTCGACCAGCATGGCGAGGCCATCGCCGCGCGCGAGGAAGCGGCGCGGCACGTCAACGGCCCCTATGTGATCCAGGCCGAGCTGACCGGCACGGGCCCCCGCCCCGCCCATATCAAGGACCGCATCCGCGCGATCGGCCCGACCGTCCGGGCCGATCTCGGCCTCAAACCCGCCGATCCGGCCATCGGCGACTGGGTGATCTGACATGTACCGTTACGACCAATATGATCAGGCGATCGTCGATGCCCGCGTCGAGGAATTCCGCGATCAGGTGAAGCGCCGCCTGTCCGGCGAAATGAGCGAGGACCAGTTCAAGCCGCTGCGGCTGATGAACGGCCTCTATCTCCAGCTTCATGCCTATATGCTGCGCATCGCCATCCCCTATGGCACGCTGTCGGGCAAGCAGATGCGGGTGCTCGCCCATATCGCGCGGACCTACGACAAGGATTACGGGCACTTCACCACCCGGCAGAACCTCCAGCTCAACTGGATCAAGCTGTCCGACGCGCCCGACATCCTCGCCGAGCTGGCCAAGGTCGAGATGCATGCCATCCAGACCAGCGGCAACTGCATCCGCAACATATCGTCGGATCAATATGCCGGCGCCGCCGCGGACGAAGTCGAGGATCCCCGCCCCTGGGCCGAGCTGCTGCGCCAGTGGAGCACCTTCCATCCCGAGTTCAGCTATCTGCCGCGCAAGTTCAAGATCGCGGTGATCGCGGCCGAGGAGGATCGTGCTGCGGTCAAGCTCCACGACATCGGGCTGCAGCTGCACCGCAACGACGCGGGCGAGATCGGTTTCCGCGTGTTCGTCGGCGGCGGCATGGGCCGCACCCCGATGATCGCGCCGGTCATCCGGGAGTTCCTGCCCAAGGCCGACCTGCTGAGCTATATGGAAGCCTGCCTGCGCGTCTATAACCGCTTCGGCCGGCGCGATAATCTCTACAAGGCGCGGATCAAGATCCTCGTCCATGAGATCGGCGGCGACGAATATCGCCGTCAGGTCGAGGAGGAATTCCTCCACACGAGCACGCTGGGGCTGGACGCGCCGGAGGCCGAATATGAGCGGATCGCCGCGACCTTCGCGCCACCCGCCTTCGAGACCGGCCTGCCCGACCAGATCGACCGCAGCGATCCGGAGTTCGCGCTTTGGGTCGACCAGCAGGTCGCCGCGCACAAGGTGCCGGGCTATGCGATCGTCAACATCAGCCTCAAGCCGACCACCGGCATCCCAGGCGACGCATCCTCGGCGCAGATCGACGTCATGGCGGAGCTCGGCGAGACCTACAGCTTCGACGAGCTGCGCGTGACCCATGCGCAGAACATCGTCCTGCCCCATGTCCGCAAGGCCGATCTCTACACGATCTGGCAGAAGCTCGACGCGGCCGGACTGGCGACGCCCAATCTCGACCTGATCGGCGACATCATCGCCTGTCCCGGGCTCGACTATTGCTCGCTGGCGAACGCCCGCTCGATCCCGCTGGCGCAGAAGATCGCCAGCCGCTTCGCCGATCTCGGCAAGCAGCGCGACCTCGGCGAGCTCAAGCTGAAGATCTCCGGCTGCATCAACGCCTGCGGCCACCATCATGCCGGCCACATCGGCATCCTGGGCGTCGATCGCAAGGGCGAGGAGAATTACCAGCTCTCCTTCGGCGGCTCTGCGGCCGAGGATACCAGCATCGCCCGGATCATCGGCCCCGGCTTCTCCGAGGACGGCGTCGTCGACGCGATCGAGAAGGCGGTGAACGTCTTCACCGCGCTGCGCACCGATGGCGAGCGCTTCGTCGATACCTATCGCCGCGTCGGCGAGGCACCGTTCAAGGAGGCGATCTATGGGTGATCTGATCCGTTTCCGCGACGACGAGGCGCATGACGAGCCGGCGGTGACGCTCGACGGCTTTCTCGGCCAGTCGAACGCCACATCGGTCCGGCTCGAGCCGACCGACGATCCGCGCGCGCTGATCCCCTATCTCGACCGGCTGTCGCTGATCGAAGTGTCGTTCCCCAAGTTCCGCGACGGCCGCGGCTATTCGACCGGAAGCATCCTGCGCGAGGCCGGCTATGCCGGCGAGCTGCGCGCGGCCGGCGACGTGCTGGTCGATCAGATCGGGCCGATGCGGCGCTGCGGCTTCGACGCCTTCCTTACCGAAGTCGAGATCGATCGCGAGACGCTGGACAAGCTGCTGGGCCTGTATGACGGCGTCTATCAGAAGACGGTCGACGGACGGATTCCGATCTGGGCCCGGCGCCATGGCTGAGCCGGCTCGCCGCATCGACCGGATCGACACGGCGCCGCGCTTCACCGCGGCCGACGTCGCGCGCCTCAACGCGCGCTTTGAAGGCGTCGGCACCGAAGAGGTGATCCGCACCGTGCTGGCCGAAAAGCTGCTCGGCGAGGCCGCGGTGGTCTCGTCCTTCGGCGCCGAGTCCGCGGTGCTGCTCGATCTCGTCGCGCGGGTCGACCCGTCCGTGCCGGTACTGTTCCTCGACACCGGCAAGATGTTCCAGGAGACGCTCGACTATCGCGACGCGCTGATCGCGCGGCTCGGGCTGACCGGCGTGCGCAACATCGCGCCCGAAGAGGCGGTGATCGCCGCCAGGGACGGCACCGGGCTGCGCTGGTCCTATGATCCCGACGGCTGCTGCGAGATCCGCAAGGTGCTGCCGCTCGCCCGGGCGATGAAGGGCTTCGACGCGTCGATCACCGGCCGCAAGGGTTTCCAGGCGGCGACCCGCATCGGCATCCCGCGCTTCGAGCTCGACGGCGACCGCATCAAGTTCAATCCGCTCGCCGACTGGACCAAGGCGGATCTGGACGGCTGGTTCGAAAGCCGCGAGCTGCCGCGCCATCCGCTGGAGGCCCAGGGCTATCTGTCGATCGGCTGCGCGCCCTGCACGAGCATCGTCAAGCCGGGCGAGGATCCGCGCGCGGGCCGCTGGCGCGGATGGGACAAGGTCGAGTGCGGGATCCACGGCGAACCGCTGGTTCGTCCCGGGGAAGAGCCGGTCTTCTGATCCGGATCGACCCGGTCAGCCGATGATGAACAGGCCGATCTTGTAGAGAATGTAGAATGGCGCGCAGAGCACCGCGCCGGCCAAGATGCCGTCCATGACATGATCGACGCGCTGCATGCCCGATCCCCTCCGAACTGCCCTGCTCGTGCAGGGTCATGATCGTGCAGCAAACCACATCCGCGCGCACTTGTCATGCGGCTAGTCTCGCCTAGTCGTCATAGTCCTGGCTGCCGTACATTTCGTCGGCGAGATCGGAGAATTTGGTGAACCGGCTCTCGAACTTGAGCGGGATCGTCCCGGTCGAGCCGTGGCGCTGCTTGGCGATGATGAGTTCGGCGCGGTTATGGGCGCGGGACATCTTCTGCTGCCATTCCTCGAAGGCCGTCACTTCGACCGCGCTGTCGCCGACCGCGATCGACGCTTCCTTGGGACGGATGAGGTTGAGGTAATAATCCTCGCGATAGACGAACCACACCATGTCGGCATCCTGCTCGATCGATCCGGATTCGCGCAGGTCCGACAGCACCGGCTTCTTGTTCTCGCGCTGCTCGACCGCGCGGCTGAGCTGCGACAAGGCGATCACCGGCACGTTGAGTTCCTTGGCCAGCGTCTTGAGGCCGCGGCTGATCTCGGAGATCTCCTGGACGCGGTTGCCGTCCGCGCTGCGCCCGGAGCCCTGCAGCAGCTGGAGATAGTCGACGACGATCACGCCGATGCCGCGCTGCCGCTTGAGGCGCCGCGCGCGGGTCCGCAGCGCCGCGATCGTCAGGCCCGGCGTGTCGTCGATATAGAGCGGCAGGCCTTCGAGATCCTGCGCCGCGCGGGCGAAAGTGGTGAACTCCGCATGGCTGATCTTGCCCATGCGGATCTGCTCGGCGCTGATCTCCGCCTGCTCGGACAGGACGCGGGTCGCCAGCTGGTCCGCCGACATTTCGAGGCTGAAGAACGCCACCGGCGCGCCCACCGACTTCTCGATGCCCGCCTGCTGGTCACGAATATAGCGGATAGCCACGTTGAACGCGATGTTGGTGGCCAGCGAGGTCTTGCCCATGCCGGGGCGGCCGGCGAGGATGATCAGGTCGGACGGATGAAGACCGCCGATCTTGGCATTGAGCCGCTCCAGCCCCGTCGTCAGGCCGGCGACATGACCGCCCGAGTTGAGCGCCGCGCTGGCCATCTCGATCACGACCTTGGTCGCCTGGCCAAACGTCTTGACGCTGCCCTCCTCGCCGCCCTGCTCGGCGACGCGATAGAGCTGGATCTCGGCCTGCTCGATCTGCGCCTTCGGGTCGACATCATCGGAGGTATCGAGCGCCTGCTCGACCATCTCGCGGCCGACGCCGACAAGCGCGCGCAGCAGGGCCAGGTCATATATCTGGTTGGCGAAGTCGCGGGCGCCGATCAACGCTGCGCCGCTGCCCGTCAGCTGGGCCAGATAGCCAGGGCCGCCCAGCTCGCGCATCCCCGCGTCGCCCTCGAACATCGGCCGCAGCGTCACCGGCGTGGCCAGCATGTTCCGATCGAGGAGGCGCAGGATCGCTTCATAGATCCGGCCGTGCAACGGCTCGAAGAAATGCTCCGGCCGCAGCCTGATCTGGATGTCCTCGGCCAGCCGGTTGTCGATCATGATAGCGCCCAGCAGCGCCGCTTCGGCCTCGATGTTCTGCGGCAAGGCGGGTGCCTCGGCCCCGGTGGGAGCGATATGTCTGACAGGCTCGAGCATGGCGCGATTATCGGCGCGAAGCACCCCTGCCGCAAGCGGCGTCGCGCAAAAGTTCGGGGGACGGATCTGTGGATCGATTCTGCTTGTCTTAAATGTTGCAAGCGTCCATAATGTAAGCATGCTCCCAGATATGAGTCGCAATATTTCGTTTCTGATGCACGATATCGCGCGCCGGTCGCGATATTGGTTCGATGCGCGCGCCCGTTCCCGGGGCATCACGCGCGCGCAGTGGCGGGTGCTGATCATGTTGTCGCGGATCGATGGCTGCACGCAGAGCGAGCTGGCCGAACGCCTGGACGTCGAGCGCATTACCCTGTGCCGCATGGTCGATCGGCTGGCGGAGGCCGGGTTCGTGGAGCGCCGCGCCGATCCTTCCGACCGTCGCGTATGGAGATTGCACCTCACCGAGCGGGCGATGCCGCTCGTCGGGGAGCTCGAGGCCATTGCCCACGAGATGGAGGAAAACATGCTCGCGCCGCTGTCGGCGGAGCAGCGCCTGGTCCTGACCGATCTGCTCATCTCCGTGCGCGACCATATTCGCCAGGACGAGGATCCGATCGAGCTACCGCGCGCCGAGGCACAGCTGTGAACGAGATGAGCAGCATCACCGCGGACGCGGAGCTCGGCGTCACCGCCGGCAAGGACCGCCGCCTGGGCCGTCTCGCGGCCATGGTGTCGGTACCGGCGCTGCTGCTGTTCGTGGGTCTCTACTTCTGGCTATCCGGCGGGCGCACCGTCTCGACCGACAATGCTCAGGTGAACGCGCATGTCGCCGAGGTGAGCTCGGAAATCGGCGGGCGCATCACCGGGGTCTATGTTGCCGAGAACCAGCATGTGAACCAGGGCGATCTGCTGTTCCGCGTGGATCCCGAGCCGTTCCGGATCGCGCTGATGCAGGCCGAGGCCGCGGTGGGCAACGCCGAACTGTCGGTGGCCCAGCTCCAGAGCACCTATCACGCCAAACAGGCCGACACGCAAAAGAGCGTGTCGGACGTCAGCCTCGCGCGCGACACCTTCCGCCGCCAGCAGGAGCTGCTCGCGCGCGGCTTCACCACGCGTGCCAACTATGATGCGGCCAAGGCTGGGCTCGCTGCCGCGCAAGCCGAGCAGGCATCGGCTGCTTCCGAAGCCGAGTCGGCCCGGGCCGTGCTCGGCGTCTCCAGAGCCGGCGGCCACCCCGTCGTCGAAGCCGCCATGGCAGCGCGCGACAAAGCCAGGTTCGACCTGTCGCGTACCGAGGTTCGGGCTCCGATCAGCGGCGTAATCAGCCAGGCCGACAAGCTTTCGCCTGGCACGATTGCGGTTCAGATGCTGCCGCTCATCAACATCGTCAGCGACCACGGCTATTGGATCGACGCCAACTTCAAGGAAACCCAGCTCGACAAGATGCGAATCGGCCAGCGTGCAGACATCGAGGTCGACGCCATTCCAGGGCGCACCATCAAAGGCCATGTCATCGGCATCAACGCCGGCACCGGCTCGCAATTCTCGCTGCTGCCGCCCCAGAACGCCACCGGCAACTGGGTGAAGGTCACGCAGCGTGTGCCGGTGCGCATCCAGATCGACGACAAGCTCGACCGGCCGCTGGTGGCCGGCTGGAGCGCCCATGTGACGGTCCACGTGGCCGATTGAGTTCCTCCCCCAAGAGGCAAACTGGAAGCCTGTAGGACCGCAAGGTTCTGCAGGCTTCTCTTTATCGACCGGCCTGGTCCAGACCGGCCGAACCGACTGGTTTTCCCGCCTGCCGCGGAAGCGCAAAGCGCTTCCACCCCGGCCGATCACCCTCTATGGCCAACAGCCGCATGTCCGATCCGCGCATCATCGCCATCGATCTCGATGAGAAGACGATCATCTGGCGCAACGCCGATGTCGAGCAGGAGCGACGCGTGGCGATCTTCGATCTGCTCGAAGCCAACCACTTCAAGCCGCTCAAGCCCTATCCGCGAGGTTATGCCGGCCCCTATCGGGTCAAGCTGCGGGTCGAGGAAGGGCGGCTGGCGATCGACATCACCGCTGAAAGCGGCGAACTTCTTGAAACGCTTATCCTCGGGCTCGGCAGCTTCCGTCGTCCGATCAAGGATTATTTCGCAATCTGCGACAGCTATTTCCAGGCCATACGGAGTTCCACGGCGCAACAGATCGAGACGGTCGACATGGCCCGGCGCGGCATCCACAACGATGCGGCAGAACTTCTCAAGGATCGGCTGGAGAACAAGATCGACGTCGACTTCGATACTGCGCGCCGCCTCTTCACGCTGATCTGCGTGCTCCATATCCGTGGCTGAACCGGTCGACATGCGCGAAGTCGCCGGCCGTGTCCTCATCGACGCCGCGCGCGAGGCTGCCGGCCACGCCCACGCGCCCTATTCGCGCTTCGGCGTTGGCGCGGCGGTGCTGCTCGGGGACGGCCAAGTGATCACCGGTGCCAATTTCGAAAATGCCAGCTACGGCCTATCGCTCTGCGCCGAAACCGTCGCGATCGCCACCGCCAACAGCCGCGGTCACCTGCGCGACATCGTCGCGATCGGAGTCATCGGCGGCCGGCTCGGCGCGGACAGGACGATCAGCGGCTCCGACCTCGTCATGCCGTGCGGGCGCTGCCGGCAGATCATCAACGAGGCCGCCGATCTCGGCGGACAGGACATCGACATCTACTGCGGAGCGGCCGATGGCAGTGCGTTCGCCTATTATCGAGCGTCCGAATTGCTGCCGCACGCCTTCGGCCCGGCCGATCTCGGCATAAGATAGGGTCTACCGCCGCCGCGTCTCAGCAACCTTGCCGTCATGCTGAACTTGTTTCAGCATCCACTCCTGATCTAGGGCCATCCTCAAGTGAAGCGGTGGATGCTGAAACAAGTTCAGCATGACGATGAACGATGGCGGCCGCTTATCAGGACGGCCGCGTGAAAGGGATTTCAGCCGAATGTCGATCATGTCGGACAAGTGGATCAGAGAACAGGCGCAAAAGCACGGCATGATCGAGCCGTTCGTCGAGGCCCAGCGGCGCGACGGCTGCATCAGCTATGGTCTTTCCTCCTACGGCTATGACGCGCGGGTCGCGCCCGAGTTCAAGATCTTCACCAATGTCGATTCGGCGACGGTCGACCCGAAGAACTTCGCCTCGAACAGCTTCGTCGACCGCGAGACCGAGGTCTGCATCATCCCGCCGAACAGCTTCGCACTAGCGCGCACGGTCGAATATTTCCGCGTGCCGCGCGACGTGCTCGTCATCTGCCTCGGCAAATCGACCTATGCGCGATGCGGCATCATCGTGAATGTGACGCCGCTCGAGCCGGGTTGGGAAGGCCATGTCACGCTCGAATTCTCGAACACCACCCCCCTGCCGGCCAAGATCTACGCCAATGAGGGCGCCTGCCAGTTCCTGTTCCTGCAGGGCAACGAACCCTGCGAGACGAGCTATGCTGACCGTGCGGGCAAATATATGGGCCAGCAGGGCGTGACGCTGCCGAAGCTTTGACGCCGTCCATTACCGCCGTCCGCCCTTGTGGCGGATGTTCGAAGGCCGCCCTCGCCTGCCGGTCATCGGCCGCGCCCTGCCCTTGCCGTCCCGCCGCGCACCGCCGCGGATCGGCAGATGGTTCGCGCCTTCCTCCAGCTCGAAGCGCAGCGAACCGTTGATCGGGCTGGCCTCGACCAGCCGCAGCCTGAGCTTCATGCCCGGGAAGTAGCGCTCCCCGCTTTCCTCGCCTTCGAGCGAGCGCGACGCCTCGTCATAGCGGAAGCGCTCGGCGCCGAGCGTCGAAACCGGCACCAGTCCGTCACCGCCGAGACCTTCGACGGTCGCGAAGAAACCGAACGGCTGCACGCCGGTAATCCGCGTATCCAGGATCTCGCCGATCTTGGTCGACAGGAAAGCCGCGACATAGCGGTCGATGGTGTCGCGCTCCGCTTCCATGGCGCGCCGCTCGGCCTGACTGATCAGCTCGCCGATCGCGGTCATCCGCTCGGCCTCGTCCTCGGTCAGGGCCGTCCTGGCCGGTATGTCGCCGGAACGGCCTGGCCCAACGAGCTTGGGCTTGCCGCATTCCAGCCGGTAGGCGCCGACCAGCGAACGATGGACGAGCAGATCGGCATAACGCCGAATTGGACTGGTGAAATGCGCGTAGCTGCCCAGAGCGAGTCCGAAATGGCCGGTATTGGCGGGTGCGTAATAGGCTTGGGTCTGGGAGCGCAGCACCTGCTCCATGATCTGCGGCTTGACGGCTTCGTCGGTGATACGCCCCAGGATATGGTTGAAGGTGGCGGGACGCACCACCTGCCCCAGCGCGAATTCCATGTCGTAGGTCGCCAGATAATCCTTGAGCGCGACCAGCTTCTCGCGGCTTGGCGGCTCGTGATCCCGGTACATCACCGGAGCCTTCTTCGCCTCGAGCGCCTTGGCGGCCGCGACGTTGGCCGCGATCATGTAGTCCTCGACCAGACGGTGCGCGTCGAGCCGCTCGCGCGGCGCCACCGACAGGATGCGCCCCTTTTCGTCGAGCACCACGCGTCGCTCCGGCAGGTCGAGATCGAGTGGCTCGCGCTTCTCGCGTGCGTTGAACAGCGCTTTCCAGCACGCCCATAGCGGCTTGAGCGCGGTATCGACCAGCGCCGGATCCCAGTCCGTCGCTCCGGTGGCGGCGTCGATAGCCGCCTGCGCGTCCTCATAGGCGATGTTCGCCGCGATCCTGACGACCGCACGTGTAAAGCGCCAGCCCGCCAATGTGCCATCGGCCTTGACCGTCAGGTGACAGACCAGCGCGGCGCGATCGACGCCCTGCTTCAGCGAGCAGATATCCGCCGAGAGCTCTTCGGGCAGCATCGGCACCACCCGGTCCGGGAAATAGACGCTGTTGCCGCGCTTCTTCGCCTCGCGGTCCAGCGCGGAGCCGGGGCGCACGTAGAAGGACACGTCCGCGATCGCCACGATCGCCCTGAAGCCGCCGGGATTGGCTGGGTCATCGTCGGGCATTGCCCAGATCGCATCGTCATGGTCGCGCGCATCGGCAGGATCAATCGCGACGATCGGCAGGTCGCGCAGGTCCTCACGGTCCTCGCCAAGGTCGAGCCGCGGGACCAGCTCGGCTTCTTCCAGCACCGCTTCGGGGAAGACATCCGGAATGCCGTGCTTGTGGATCGCCACCAGGCTGAACGAGCGCGGCGCGAACGGATCGCCGAGACGCTCGGTCACGCGCGCGGTGATCCGCGGCGGCCGGCCGGCCTTTTCGGCCAGCACCAGGTCGCCCGCATCCGCATCGCCCGCGTCGGAGACGAGGGTGTCGCGCTTCTCGCGCTTGTCGACCGGGCGCAGCCACAGCTTGTCGCCCTCGCGGTGGAGCACGCCCAGCATCAGTTCCTCGCCACGAGCGAGCTTCTTCATGGGATGGGCGATCCAGCCGCGGCCGGCTTCCTCGGTGCGCGCCAGGATGCGGTCGCCGACGCCGAGCGCGGGCCCCTTGCGGCCGCGCAGCTCCTTGACCCGCAACTGCGGCGGAGGACCATTTTCGCCATGCCAGGTTTCGGGCACTGCCAGCGCGACGCCTTCATCGGTGACGTCGGTCACGCGCAGCACGGTGACCTTGGGAATGCCCCCCATCTTATGGAAGGCGCGCCCGCGCGCGCTGTCGATCAGCCCTTCGTCGGCCATGTCCTTGAGCAGCGCCTTGAGCGCGATCTTCTCATTGCCCTGCAAGCCGAAGGCACGGGCGATTTCCCTCTTGCCGGCGGGGACGTCCGACTTCGCGATGAAATCGAGGATCTGGTCGCGGCTCGGCAGGCCGGGGGAAAAGGAGCGAGGCATCGCCATGACATAGGTGCCGCGGACGCATTCGTCACGCGTGCTGATTGCCGCAGTTCGATATCCGTCAAACGCTATTGCGATTGATTTGCAATCTAAATGCCGCTAGCTCATCGACATCGACAGGAGTCGGCAGGTCTGATGATGCACGCAACACTCGATCGGAGAGCGGGATTGGAGAGCGAAGCGCTCTTCTTTGTCGACATGCCCGATCCTGCACGCGGCCAGATGCTGATCCGCCCCGTCGAGCCACGCTTCGCCTATGGCGAGCGGAGCAGTCCGAACTGGCCGATGATCGTCACGATAATCGTGCTCCATGCCGCTGCGCTGGTTGCCCTGGTCAAGCTGGATGTCATCCAGGTGGCAAGGGCGAAGCCGGCCCCGCTGGTCATAGACCTCATCTCCGAACCGGCACCGCCGCCGATCGTCGAGCGCCCCAAGCCCGAACCGGTCGTCGAGCAGAAGATCGAGCCACAGCCGGTGACGACGCCTCCGCAGGTCGTCCAGACGGTAGCGCCGCCGCCACCGCCGATCCTGGTGGCAGTGACGCCGAGCCCGCCGAAGCCGGTGCCCGTCGTTCAGCCATCGGCCGGCCCGATGAGCGTGAGCGATCTCGAAGCGCGAATGATCGAGGGCAAGCCGCCACGCTATCCGGTGGAATCGCGCCGCAAGCGGGAGCAGGGCACGGTGCAGCTCCGCCTCCTGATTGGCACCGACGGCAGTGTCGAACAGGTTTCCATCGCGCAGAGCAGCGGCTTCGACCGGCTCGATCAGGCCGCGCTGCTGGCTGCGCGCGGCTGGCGCTGGCAGCCGATGATCCGCGACGGCGCCGCGGTCGCGGTGCGTGGCATCATGTCGATCCCGTTCGTCCTGAAGAGCTGACCTCGCCATGATGCTGGCTGTTCCCGGCGTGCTGCAGGGCCGCACCCTCGATCATGTCCGCGATCTCGTGACCGCTGCGGAATGGATCGACGGGAACGACACCTCCGGTCATCAATCGGCGCTCGCCAAGCGGAACCGTCAGCTGCCCGAAAACTCCGCTGCCGCGCGTGACGCTGGCTCGACGATCCTCGATGCCCTCGGCGGCGCCCCCCGGTTCATCGCCGCGGCCCTGCCACTCAAGGTGTTTCCGCCGCTGTTCAATCTTTATGGTGTTGGCGACCGCTTCGACACTCATGTCGACAGCGCGATCCGGGTGAAGCGGGGCAGCGACTTCCGTATCCGCGCCGACCTGTCAGCCACGCTCTTCCTCTCCGATCCGGACAGCTATGACGGTGGCGAACTCGTCGTCGAGGACCTGTTCGGCACGCATAGCGCCAAGGGCGCGGCGGGCGACCTGGTCGTCTATCCATCCTCCAGCCTGCACCATGTCACGCCCGTCACCCGCGGCGAGCGGCTCTGCGCCTTTTTCTGGATCCAGAGCATGGTGCGCGACGACGGCGCGCGACGGACGCTGTTCGACCTAGATGGCGCGATCCAGACGATCGCCCTCGACCGCGGCCAGGACGACCCGGCGATCATCAAGCTGACCGGTGTGTATCACAATCTGCTGCGGCGCTGGGCCGAGGCGTGATCTCCAAGCCGTAAACCTCGCCGGAGTGACGGCGGCAGTCAGGCCGCGCGGTTGGCCCGGCGCGCCTTTTCCAGCTTCTTGAGCACCATGTCGCGTTTCAGCCGCGACAGATGGTCGATGAAGAGAATGCCTTCGAGATGGTCCATCTCATGCTGCAGGCACGTGGCCATCAAGCCCTCGAGCTTCTCTTCATGCTGCAAGCCCTGCTCGTCGAGCCAGCGCGCATGGATCACCGCCGGCCGTTCGACCTCGGCATATTGGTCGGGCACCGACAGGCAGCCCTCATTATAGACGGAATGATCGTCGGATGGATCGAACAGTTCGGGGTTGATGAACACGCGCGGCTGCCGGATCGGCTTGCCCTCCGCGTCTTCCTGCTCCTGAAGATCGATCACCAGCACCCGCTTGGGCACGCCGATCTGGATGGCCGCGAGGCCGATCCCGGGCGCGTCGTACATCGTCTCTAACATGTCGGCGATCAGTGCCCGCAGCTCATCGTCGATGCCATCGACGGGCTTCGAGATGGTGCGCAGCCGCGGGTCGGGCGCTTCGAGGATAGGACGGATGGCCATCCTGTGGAGCTAGGTAATCGGGGCCGAATCGTCAAGGTGGCTGGCGCTCAGGACACCGGACGCCTTGCCCTGAGCGCCTGCGCCAGCGTCCCTTCGTCCAGATAGTCCAGCTCGCCGCCGACCGGCAGGCCATGCGCCAGCTGGGTCAGCCGGATCGGCAGGGTGTCCAGCCGGTCGGCAATATAATGGGCGGTGGTCTGGCCTTCGAGAGTGGCGTTCATCGCCAATACCACCTCATCGATCCCGCCCGCCGTCACCCGGCCGATCAGCAGGTCGATCGAGAGATCCTCGGGCCGGATGCCGTCCAGGGCCGAGAGCCGCCCGCCGAGCACATGGTAGCGCCCCGGAAACAGCCGCGAGCGATCGAGCGCCCAGAGATCGGCGACCTCCTCGACCACGCAGAGCATCCGCGCATCGCGGCGCGGATCGCTGCAGATGCCGCAAGGGTCGCTGGTGTCGACATTGCCGCACAGATGACAGCTGGTGAGCTTCTCGTTCACTGCCTCCAGCGCGCGCAGCAGCGGCGCCATCGCACCTTCGCGCTTCTTGAGCAGATGCAGCACCGCCCGGCGCGCCGAGCGCGGGCCCAGTCCGGGCAGCTTCGCGAGCGCCTGCGTCAGTGTCTCGATTTCCGGAGATGCCATGCGCTTATCGATATGGGCTTGCATCATCGCATGGCAAGCGTTTCAGAGGAGCGATGCGTATCGCCTTCATGGGAACCCCCGACTTCGCCATACCGACGCTCGACGCGCTCGTCACGGCGGGGCACGAGATCGTCGCGGTCTATTGCCAGCCGCCGCGCCGCGCCGGACGGAAACAGGCGGTGCTGCCCTCTCCCGTCCAGGCCCGCGCGGAGGCGTTGGGCCTGGCGGTCCGGCATCCCGTCAACCTGCGCGATGCGGAGGCACAGGCGGCCTTCGCCGCGCTCGATCTCGATGTCGCCGTGGTCGCGGCCTACGGCCTGATCCTGCCGCAGGCGATCCTCGATGCGCCGCGGCTCGGCTGCGTCAACGTCCATGGCTCGCTGCTGCCACGATGGCGAGGGGCCGCACCGATCCAGCGCGCCATCCTTGCCGGCGATCCTTTCACCGGCGTCACCATCATGCAGATGGAGCGCGGACTCGACACCGGCCCGATGCTCGCCAAGGTCGAGACTCCGGTCGATGCGAAAACCGGCGGCGCGCTGACCGATGAGCTCGCCCGCAGCGGCGCCGCCCTGATGGTGGAGGTGCTGGCGGACATGACCGCCTTCCCGCCTGTCGCGCAGCCCGAAGCCGGATCGACCTACGCACCCAAGATCGACAAGAGCGAGGCCCGCATCGACTTCCGCGAACCCGCCGGGCAGGTCGAGCGCCAGATCCGCGCCTTCAATCCAGCGCCCGGCGCCTGGTTCGACTATGCGGGCGAACGCATCCGTATTCTTGCCTGCGACATCGTCGATTCCAACGGCCTGGCCGCGCCGGGCGAGGTGATCGACGATCGGCTGACGGTGGAGTGCATCGCCGGTGCGATCCGCCCGACCCGCGTCCAGCGCGCGGGCAAGGCGGCGATGAGCACCGCGGAGATGCTGCGCGGCTTCGCGATACCGGCGGGCGCCAATCTCGCGGCGCCATCTTTCGAATGACGCGGTTCCGGCTGACGGTGGAATATGATGGCCGCCCCTTCATGGGGTGGCAGCGCCAGGCGCACGGGCCCAGCGTCCAGCAGGCGATCGAGGAGGCGGTGACGGCGATCACCGGCGAAACGCCGCCGCTCCATGCCGCGGGCCGTACCGATGCAGGCGTCCATGGCCGGGCCATGGCGGCCCATGTCGATATCGCCCGCGCCATCACGCCGTTCCGGCTCGGTGAAGCGATCAACGCTCGGCTGCGCCCCCTGCCGGTTGCCATCCTCGCCTGCGAGGCGGTCGACGACGATTGGCACGCGCGCTTCTCCTGCGTCGGCCGGCGCTACATCTACCGGATCGTCAATCGCCGCGCGCCGCTTACGCTCGAGGCCGGGCTCGCCTGGCAGGTAGCCGCGCAGCTCGATGCAGCCAGCATGCACGAGGCCGCGCAGCGCCTCGTCGGCGCGCATGACTTCACCACCTTCCGCTCGGCCCATTGCCAGGCGCTGAGCGCGCTCAAGAGCCTCGACCGGCTCGACGTGCGCCGCGACGGCGAGATCATCGAAATCGAGGCGGCGGCGCGCTCCTTCCTCCACCACCAGGTCCGTTCGATGGTCGGCTGCCTGATGCTGGTCGGACGGGGCAAGTGGAGCGCGGACGACCTGTCGGATGCGCTGGACGCGCGGGACCGAGCCCGGCTCGGCTTCAACGCGCCACCCGATGGGCTCTACTTCATGGAAGCGGTATATTCCTGAGATCTCCGCGCACGGCGAGGATTTCTCAGCTCCGTCCCACCCCGAACAGGCTCGACAGCGACTTGTCGAGCATCATCAGCTGCCACAATAGCCGGCCATGGTCGCTGCGGCCGCTTTGGTGCTCGGTCACGATCGTGTCGAGCGCCTTGCCGTCGAACCAGCCGGTCTCGCTCAGCGCGGAGCCCCGAGCGATCCTCTGGGCCTCGGCTGCGAGCGGGCCGCGGAACCAGGCGCTGATCGGAGTGGCGAAGCCCATCTTCTTGCGGAACAATATATCGTCGGGCAGGTAGCGCCGCATCGCCTGCTTCATCAGCCATTTGCCGGTCGCGCCGCGCGCGCGCATGCCCACCGGCAGCCGCGCGCCGAACTCGATCAGCCGATAGTCGAGCAGCGGCTCGCGCGCCTCCAGGCTCACCGCCATGCTGGTGCGGTCGACCTTCGTGAGGATGTCGCCGGGCAGCCAGATCTTGAGGTCGGCATATTGGGCGCGGTCAAGCCCGTTCCGTGCCGGCGCCGCACGCATCGCGGCGATGTAGCGATCCTCGGCGCGGTGGCCCTGCAGCTCGGCGCGCGCGCCATCCGAATAGATGCGCTGGCGCAGCGGCTGCGCCGTCACGCCGACGGCGTCGGCATAGGCTTCCTCACCGGACCGGCCGAGCGCCTGAAGGGTGCTCTTCGCCCGGAGCATCTGCGGCGCCCAGTCGAGCTTGGGATAGACGTGCCCCATCGTTCCGAACAGGCTGGCGCGCATCCGCGCCGGCAGCAGCCGGCGGATCTTCTCCTCGGTGTTGAAGAAGGTCAGCCGCCGATAGCCGGCAAAGGCTTCGTCCGCGCCGTCCCCGGACAGCGCTACCGTCACGGTTTCGCGCGCGAGTTGGGAGACGCGATAGGTCGGCAGCGCCGAAGCGTCGGCGAAGGGTTCGTCGAAGGCGCGCACCAGCGTGTCGATCAGCCCATAATCATCGGCCGAGACGATCCGGCTGCGATGATCGGTCGCGAAGCGCGCGGCGACCTGGGCGGCATAGCGTGACTCGTCGAAGTCGGGATGATCGAAACCGATCGAACAGGTCTTCACAGCCTTGGCACTGATCTCCGCCATGAGCGCGACTACCGCCGAGCTGTCGACGCCGCCCGACAGGAAAGCGCCCAGCGGCACATCGGCGATCATCCGGGACGATACGGCCGCGCGCATTTTCTCGATCAGCGCGTCCTGGAGCGCCGCCGCCGAACCCCGCTCGCGATCGGCGAAGCTGACATCCCACCACTGCACCGGGGCGGGCAGCGGCATGCCGCGCCTGAGCAACAGATGATGCCCGGCCGGGAGCTTCCTGACGCCGGACACGATGCAGGCGTCGTCAGGCACGTAGCCGAGGCCGAGATAATCGTCGATCGCGCTGAAATCCGGTGTCCGGCGCAGCAGCGGGTGGACGAGCAGCGCCTTGAGTTCGGAACCGAAGATCACGCTGCCGTCGGACAGCTCGGCATAGTGGAGCGGCTTCACGCCCAGCCTGTCGCGCGCCAGGAACAGGCAGCCGCGCCGGGCATCGTGGATCGCGAAGGCAAACATGCCGTTGAGCCGCGGCAGGCAATCGGGGCCCCAGCGCTCCCATGCCTGCAGGATCACTTCCGTGTCGCTGTGGGTGTGGAAGGCATGGCCGAGCGCCTCGAGCTCGGCGCGCACCTCCAGGAAATTGTAGATCTCGCCATTGAAGATCAGCACCGATTGGCCATCGTCGCTCGCCATCGGCTGAACGCCGCCCTCGAGATCGATGATCGACAGGCGGCGATGGCCGAGCCCTACGCCGGGCGCGATCCAGACGCCCTCACCATCCGGCCCGCGATGGGCGATGGCGTCGGTCATCGCGCGGATGCGCGCCTGGTCGACGGGCTTGGCCGTCTGCAGATGGAATATGCCGGCGATGCCGCACATCGCTTCAGCCGATCCCTATCATCGGATCGAGTGCACTGAGCTGCGCATCCCATCCGTAGCGCAGGATCATGTGCGCGCGCGCCGCCGAGCCGAGCCTGTCGCCGGCGGCCGGATCGGAGATCAGCTGGCTGACGGCATTGGCCATGTCATAGCCATTGGCCACGATCAGGTGCTCGCCGGGAACGGCGTCGATCCCCTCGAAGGCCGCCGGCGATGCGACCACCGGCCGGGCCATCGCCATCGCCTCCAGCACCTTGTTCTGGATGCCGCGCGCGATTTCGAGCGGCGCGACCACCGCGGCTGCGGCGGCTATCCACGGCCGCACATCCGGCACTTCGCCGGTGACGATGACATTTTTGAGCTTCGCCAGTTCCTGGACCGCGGAGGTGGGATCGCGGCCGACGATCGCGAACAGCGTGGCCGGATGCTTGGCGCGGATCGCCGGAAAGGTCCGCCGGGCGAAATAGTCGACCGCCTCGACATTGGGGCGATAGTCCATCTGCCCGGTGAAAACGATCATCGGCTCGGCGCCGGCGACGCGCGGGAAGCCGGCCGGATCGAACTTGGCGGTATCGATTCCATTGTCGAGCGCGCGGACATGGGACACCGCGAGGCCCGCCCGCCTGCGGAACAGCGCGGCCTCGGCCTCGCTGACGAACAGGTTGATGTCGGACCAGCGCCCGACATGATTTTCATATTGTGCGAGCAGGCGGCCCTCGCGCCGGTGGACCCAGCCCATCACGCCGCGCTCGGCGGCGCCATAGGTTGCGAATTTCTCTGAATCGACGTCGACGAAATCCATGATGAAGCGCCGCCCGCCACGTTCATCGGGCACGAACTGCGCCATCTGGCCCGAATAGGCGAAGATTGTATCGATCGGCCGCTCGTCGAGGAGGTTGTCCACCATGCGGCTGATGCGACCTGAGCCGAACGCCGTTACCGACACCGGGTCACCATGGACCAGCGCCTCGATGCCGGCCCGCAGCTTCGACTTCCGGCGCACCTCGACATGCAGCGAGGCGAGGATCGGCAGCAGTTCCTTCGCCGCCTTCTTGTCCTCTTCGCTGTCGACGAAGCCGAGCAGGTGCACCGGTCGCCGCCGCGCGATATGGCGCAATATGTGAAAGCTGCGGATCCGGTCGCCGCGATCGGGCGGGAACGGTATCCGGTGGGCGAGAAACATCACTTCCGCCATCAACCCAGCCCCCGGGCGATCCAGGGTCCCAGATGATTGGCGACGGCCAGCGGCAGCCTTTGCCACAGGGCGACCTGCAACCGGTAGCGCGGGTTCAGCGGATTGATCTCGCGCGGCTCCTGCCCATCGGCGGTGCGCGCGGCATAGGCGAGCGGCTCGGGCTCGAAGCCCCAATTCTTCTTGAAGGCGAAGGCGCCGGTGCCCAGTTTCGAGCGGCCGAAATCGAAGATCGTATAGCCGCGCCCGCGCGCGTGACCCATCAGCGCGAAATACATCATGTCGTTGGCGCGCCATGTCCGCGCGGCCCGGTTTCCGCCGCCCCAATAGGGCATCACCACGCCCTTGTGGTAAAGGCTGAGCACGCTCGACAGCGGCACTCCGTCATGGCTGACGGTCAGGATGTCCGCATCTCCGCCGAAGGCATCGAGCACCGCATCGAACAGCGCGCGGGGGAAGACCGGCGTCCCGAGATTTCGGACGCTCTCCGCATAGACGGCATAATGGTCGGCGCGGTCCTGCCGGGCCGTGCCGATGCGGACCTGCAGGTCAAAGCCCTGCGCGCGGCGCACTTCGGCGCGCTGCTTGCGCGGGATCGCCAGCAGTTCGGCTTCGTCATCGCGCGCGAGAGGCCGGGTGAAACCGGCATAGATGCCGCGCTCGACATGCCAGCTACCGCCCGACGGCAGCGTCCCTCCGCGCAGTTCGAGCGAAGGGCAGCTCAGTCGTTCGGCGAGCGACCAGCCAGCCTCCGCCAGGGCATCCACCACGACCTGATCGTCACCGATCGGCCCACCGCCCACCGCGAAGCCGGCCGAGGCCAGCGCGCGGCCGAACAGCGGCGAATGGACCTCGCTGAGCGGCAGCAGGCCAGCGATGCCGCCGCCACGTTCCGCCAGAAGATAATGTGCTCTCTGCCCGCAGCCGCGCTCGACCGCGCGGCTCCAGGCCGGCCGGTGAAAGGCGCTGCCGCCGGGATGCGTCGCGACATAGGCATCGATCGCCCGCAGTTGCGCGTCGTCGGACAGGTCGGCACGTCGGATCCTGGTCATCAAGTCAGGCTGCCCGTGCCGCTTCGGCAGCAGCCACCGCGTCCACCCTGTCCCATCGGAAATCGTAGATCACCCGATCGAGCTTTCCTTCCATCGCCCCCAGTCGTGCATAATGTCGGATCTTCGACTTGAGCGGCGCCTCGGCGACGCGCGGCTGGCCAGGATCGATCTCCCAAGGGTGGAAATAGAAGATCGCGGGCCGTTGCTCGGCGTTCACCTGCCGGATCGCCCAGCGGGAAAAGGCATAGGGAAACAGCCGAAAAAATCCGCCGCCGCCGGCCGCGACGATACGGCGCCGCAGGCGCGCAGTCGTCACCGGCAATTCGATCAGCGCACTGCCCTTTACCGGACGGAAGGCGAAGCGGGGCGCCTCGGGCCAGCCATAATGATCGTGCACGACCGGCGCGACGCTCGACGAATAGGCATAGCCTTCCTCGGCGAGGATCTCGTGCGCCCAGGGCGTGCGCCGGTCGATCGAGAAGCTTGGCGCGCGATAGCCCGTCACCTTCTGGCCGCCCAGATCCTCGAGCACGGCACGGGTGCGGCGAATATCCTCGCGGAACTGGTCGGGGGTCATCGCGAAAACGCGGGCATGGTCCCAGCCGTGGCTGGCGAGTTCGTGGCCGGCGTCGACGATGCGGCGGATCAATCGGGGATGGCGCTGGGCAACCCAGCCGAGCGTGAAGAAGGTCGCCTTGACCGCGCCACGGCCGAACAGCGCGATCACCGCATCGCTGTTGCGCTCGACGCGCGGGGCCAGCCCATCCCACTCGTCGCGGCGGATGGTCTTCTCAAAGGCCCCCACCTGAAACCAGTCCTCGATATCGACCGAGAGGCCGTTGACCACCATGGCCCGGTCAGGCCGCATCCTGGTTGCCGCCGCTGCCACTCCCCTGCGGCCCCTGCGGCGTCCGCGGATCATTTTCAACAAGCTCGACGAGCAGCGACAAAGTTCGCCGCAGGATGGCCTCCTGATCGGCAAGCCGTGCCTCAAGCTCGGCATTGCGCGCGGCATAATCGATCGCCTCGCTCGCCGGCGGAGCGGCCGGAGACGGCGCGGCAGGCTGATAGGCTGGCGGCTGGTAGGCCGGCGGCTGGGGCGTGGGCGCGAAAGCCGCATAGGTCGGCTGCGGCGGCGGGACGAACGTCTCGTAGCTGGGCTCGGGCGGCGGCGCGGCCGGCCGATAGACCTGCGGCGGCGCTGGAGAATAGGGAAGCGGCCCGGCCGCAGGCTCAGGCGCCGGCACCTGCTCCACGGCGCGCAATTGTGGACGGGCGGGCGCGAGCGGCGGGGCCGGTGCCATCGCGTCGGGCGGCACGAAGCCGTCATAGCGCGGCGGCTGCTCGATCGCTGGCGGCGGGACATTGTCGGGCAGCGCAGCGAAGGGGTCGCCGTTCATCGCATATCGCGGCGCCGGCTCTTCCTCGTCGAACGGCGCATAGCTGTCATAGGAAGACGGGGCCGGCGCGGCGGCCGGCGCTGGCATGGGCGAGGCCGGCATGGGCGAAGCCGGTGCCGGTGCCGGAAAGGCGGGCACCGCCGCGCCCATGACCGACTGCCCGACCGGGAGATCGGGATAAGGCTGCGGCATGGCCTGGGCCAGCGGTTGCGGACCTGCGGCTGGCATGATGCTCTCGCTCGCCAGATCGGCGGCAACGTCCTCGACCACTTCGCCGTCGATATCGGTCAGGCGCTCGATCGCACCCTGCAGCATCACGCGCCCGGCCAGCATGTTGAGCCGCCGGGGGATGCCGCCGGACAGGCGGTGGAACGCGTCATAGGCGTCCTGGGTGAAGCGCGGCGTTCCCTTCCAGCCGGCACAGGCAAGCCGGTGCATGATATAGGGCGCGGCTTCGTCGGGATTCATCGCCGTGAGATGATGGGTGGCGATCACCCGCTGACGCAGCTGCTCGAAGCGCGGCTGTCCCAGCGCGTCGCGGAATTCGGGCTGGCCGAGCAGGAAAATCTGGAGAAGCGCCTGACCACCGAACTGGAAGTTCGACAACATGCGCAGTTCCTCGAGCGCCGACATCGGCAGGTTCTGCGCTTCATCGACGATCAGCAACGTGCGTTTGCCGCCGCGTGCCTGTTCGTGCAGGAAGCGTTCGATCCGGGCGAGAAGCTGACCCTTGGCGGCGACATCGGTCGCCACGCCCAGCGCCAGCGCGACGATCCGCAATATGTCCTCACCCTCGAGCTGCGTCGAGACGAGGTTGATCGCCGTCAGCCGCGCTCGATCGATCGTCGCCATCAGCCGGCCCACCAGCATGGTCTTGCCGGTGCCGACCTCGCCGGTGACGACGATGAAGCCCTCGCCCTGCGCCAGGCCATAGCCCAGATAGGTCATCGCCTTGCGGTGGGTCGCACTCTCGAAATAGAAGCGCGGATCGGGTGTGAGCTGAAACGGCCTGTCGCTCAGGCCGTAGGGATCATGGTCCAATTCGACCCTCCCGACCGGCGCGGAGACGGCGCGGCATCAAAACTGGTACTGCACGCCAAGCTGCGCACGACCCGATACATCGGCTGTAACCCCGTCTTGCTTCGAAGATTCGATCGCCAGGCTGGCTTGCGCCCTTATTCCCCGTCCGAACGTCCGATAGTAATTGCTGCTCAACGAACCAGACAGCACATCCGATGCTCCCACCTGGCCGTTCTTAAACAAATTGCCGGAAAAAGAAAAGGAGACGCCCGAATTTCGCGTCAACTGGCCGGTCAAGGAGACATCGCCGAAGAAGCTTTGATCAACCACGCCATCCAGCGAAAAAAGCGTGCCGGGATCGTCGATATAGGTCCGCCGGGTGTAGCCCAGCGACGTGGCGACGCTCCATCTACGCATGCGATGGTTGAAGATCACGCTTGCGGCCCGCTCGTGATAGGTGCTGGCAGATGCCTGGCCAAGAGCACCGCCGATGCAGCGGCCCGTGCCCGGCGACTTGCCGAACAGGCAGTTCTGGTAGGAGCTGGTGGGATCGAGCGTTTGGCCGAGATCGAGATTGGCGGGCGCATCCGCAAGCCCGCCCGATACGCCCTGTCCGAAGCTCTCGATCCTGTCGGTCACGATAACCGTGACACCGCTCCGCTCGCTTGGGTGCATCTCCATCAGGCCCGTCACTGACAACCCGCCATAGCGATAGCCGGCGCGCGCCTCGAGCCGGGTGCGGCGGCTCGGCTTCCAGATGATGCCGGCATCGCCGATGAGGCCGTCCATGTCGTAGGTGAGCAGCCGGGGACTGGCGGGATCAACGACGAACCGTCCGCCCTTCCCGAGCACCGGCAGGCCGGTCAGCGGATCGACCAGCGCCCGGCGCTGCGAGGTGCGCGTTTGTTCATAGCCGCCGCTGGCCACCAGCGCGACGAAGTCGGTGATCGGTACCTTCACTTCGGCGGCCGTGCTGAAGGCGCGGAAATGCTGGGCCAGATTGCTGGTGTTCTCGCGCCGATATTGCGAGCTGACGGACCAGTCGAACGGCAGCGAGCTGTTGTCCATGCCGAAATTCAGCGTGCCCTGCTGCGCCTTGCTATTGTCGAACCTGTCGGTCGGCAGGCCGGTCACGAGACCGCCGGTCTGGCCGCTTTCATTCTGCGTATAGGCGTAGCGGTAGGTCGCCGAAACGCCGAGATCGCCGAAGCGATGGTTGATGCTCGGCTGGATGAAGGCCGAATAGGTCTGGGTGAGGTTCTTTGGATTGGCCGAATCGAATTGCGGGGCGGCGCCGCCTGCCGCGACCCGGCTGCGGGTGACGATAGCGCCGGTATCGACCGCCAACCATTCGTCGACGACATTGGCCTGCAAGCGCATTACGCCGTCCTGCGAGACGCTCTTGCTGATGTCGCCAATCTCGGGGATCCGGTAGCTCAGCCGATAGCTCGCCGAAGCGACGATCCGCCGGTTGTTGATCCGCGCCATCGCGCCGCCGGAGACCTCGGTATAGGTTACGTCGTCGCCACCGGCCCCGTTGAGCTGCATCTCGCCGAGCTGCTGCAGATCGAGAAACGCACCAAGCTCCGGGCGATCCGCATGGGCCGCGCCGCAAAAGACGCTCCCCGCGAGGAGGCCCAGCATGACTCGCGATGTAGGGCTGCTCATCGCGGCGCTTCGTAACCGTAGTAACTGCCGAAGCGGCGCGCGTTCGGCGCGAAGCGCGCGCCGTTGAGGAGAAGCTGAATCTCCTCGCAGCCGCCCAGCAGCAATACCGCGTCGCGCAACTCGGCTTCGCCGGTCCGGTCGGCGCGAACCACCAGCAACACCTGTCCGACATGATAGGCGAGCACCGAAGCCGGCGACGCCGCAAGCGCAGGCGGACTGTCGAACAGGATGATGCGATTGGGCTTGGCCGACAGCCGCTCGATGATCGCGCGGGTGCGATCAGCGGCGATCAGCTCAGTCGCTTCATTGGTGTATTTCCCGGAAGGCAGGACCGACAGATTGCCCACATCGGTCTTGATGATCAGCGTTTCGACATCGATATCCGTATCGGCCAGCGCGTCCATCAGTCCCACCGGGCCATCGATGCCGAGGGTCGACAACACCGTCGGCTTGGCGAAGTCTCCGTCGATCAGCAGGACCTCGATATCGCGTTCATTCGCCATCGAGAGCGCCAGGTTGACTGCGCAGAAAGTCTTGCCCTCATTGGCCTGCGCCGAGCAGATCAGGATGCGGCGGCCATTGGGCAGCGCGGTCGGCCCGATCGCGTTCAGCAGCAGCGTCCGCTTGACGATGCGGAACTCCTCGGCAAGCGCGGTGATCGCCGCATCGGGCATGACGAAGCCCTGGTCGATCAGGTCGGCGCGGTTCACCTTGGCCGTGCGGTAGACGATATCGGGCGAAGGCAGCGCCGCCGGCTCCCTGTCGGCGACCGGTGCGGCAGCCGACGGGGGCGCGGCATTGCCGCCACCGCCAAAGCCGAGCGTGACCGCCGAGAGTGGCGGCGCAGCGATTGTCGCCACGTCAGCTTCCGGCAACGCCGCCGGCATGGGCGTCGGTGCCACCGGCGGGTTCAGCGGTACGTCGACGACCGTGCCCGCGGCGATGCCGTCCGGCATTACGACCCGGGCACGAAGCACCGCTTCGAAGTCGTACACGGACCCAGCCCGCTCGATCAGCGAACCGCGCCCCCGACGCTTCTTGGGAGGCTGTTTGCCCGTGTCGTCCCGCCCGTCCATGCGATCAGGATACCATGATATGCTTAACGAATTCGATCAGCATCAGCAGCATGAACATCCCCGGCAAGCCGGCGGCAGCCGACGAAAACCACATCATCTGCTTGCGGCGGACAGCACGCGTCTCGGCGGTGATGACCTCCGAAATCGATCCCAGCACCGGCAGGCCGCTGGACTTGGCGAGCTGCTGGGTGGTCGTAAAGACGTTCGACAGCTGGCTCTTGGCGAAGGCAACACCCGAACCGACCGCCACCCCGGCGATCAGCACGGCTGTCAGCAACATCGTCCGGTTCGGGGCCGCCGGCTGGTTCGGCAACGACGGCTGGTCGATCACTCGGAACCGCACGCCATCGGTCTTGCCCGTGGCATCCGCCCGCAGCTTGGCGGATTCTCGCTGGGTGAGCAGCTTGTTGTACTGATCGCGCAGCACATCATAGTCGCGGTCGAGGCGGGACTGGTCGATCATCTGTCCCGGCGCAGTCAGCTGGCGCTGGGCGATCAGGTTGACCGCTGACTCCAGCTGGCTCTTGCGCGCGACCAGCGCCGACACATTGCCCTGGCGCTCCGCCTGCATGGACTTGATCGAGACATAGACGGGGTTGGGCGCCATCGGCACCGACGCGTTGCCGCCGCGCGCCTTTTCCGCGCGGAGCTGCGCCAGCTGCGCGCGTATCGCGATCACGTCGGGGTGCTTTTCGGTCCAGCCGCGCGATATCGCCTCCGACAGCTGGCCCTGCAGCTGGCCGATCCGCTGGTCGAGCGAGTCGATGCCGCCGACCGAGCCCGCCGGAATGCTAGCCGGCGTCGCCGCGAGCTGCCCGTTCATCGCGGCGAGCGATCCCTGCGCCGACATCAGGTTGGAATCGATCGTAGCGAGTTCGTTGCGCGCCGCATCCATCCGCTGGTCGAGCGTCCCCGAGCCGGGCAGCGACCCCATCGTCTGCTGGGTGATCAGCGCCCGTTGGCGATCGACATCCGCCAACTCCTTGGCGCGCCGCGCCAGTTCGGCGTCGAGAAAGGTCAGCGTCTCGCTGTTGCTCGTCCTGCTGCCGACCAGATTCTCGGAAACGAAGATATCGATCAGTTTCTGGGTGACGTTACGGGCGATATAGGCCGTCTGCTGCTCGGATACGCCCTTCAGGCTGATGCGTGTCTTGATCTCGAGCAGGTCTTCGCCCTGCGCGGTGATCGAGATTCCGCTCCGCAGTGCGCCGATCAGCGACATCGCCTCGGACGCAGTCAACGGCCGCTCCCCGTTCGAGACGCTGCGCACGACCCGTTTCAATATCTCGGTCGAGGTCAGCGATTGGCGGACGCGATCGATTCCCTTCTGGACGTCGCCCTCGCTGCCGTCGCCGAGCAGTGACTTGACCTGCACCGAAATCCGCGCGCTGCTTTCATAGGCGGCGGGAACGCGCATCACCATCACCCAGCCGACCATGCAGAAAGCCCAGGCAACGGCGAGCGCCAGCCAACGCATCCGCCAGATGGCATAGAGCGCAATCCTGATCTCGGTGTAGATCGCTTCCATCGATTAGCCTGCCGCCCCCACGGTCATCCGATCGGCCTAGAAGGCACTCTCGGGGATGATGATAACATCGCCCGGTTGCAGCTTCACATTAGCCTTGATGTCGCCGCGCTTCAGCAGGCTGTCGATCCGCAGCTTGAACTCCTGCTGCTGATTGGTCGCCGGATCGTGCCGGACCAGTTTCGCCCGGTTGCCCGCGGCATATTCGGACAGTCCGCCGACCGCGATCATCGCATCGAGCAAGGTCATGTCCGAGCGATAGGCGACCGATGCCGGCTTTTCCGCTGCGCCGACGATCCTGATCTGCTGGGCGAAAGTGCCCGAGAAATTGTTGATGATCACCGATACGATCGGATCCTTGATGTAGGTCGACAGCGCGTCGCGGATGTCGTCGGACAGCTTTGCCGGGGTTTTCCCGACCGCAACCATGTCGCTGATCAGCGGCAGGGTGATCCTCCCGTCAGGACGGACCTGAACCGATGCACCGAGCTCGGGATTGCGCCAGACGAACACGGTCAGCGCGTCGAGCGGCCCGATCGTATAGTCCTCACCCGGCATCGCGCCGGAGGGCACGAAGGGCGCAGGCGGCAGCTCTTTCTCGGCGGCGTGGACGGGTCCGGCAAAGATCATGCCTGCGAGCATGACCGCTCCCGCCAGCTTCCTCATCGCAGCACCGAACGCCATCTTACTTCCTCCAGGGCAAACGCGCCCGTCAGCGGACTTCCGCGCGCCCGCTATACGCCAAGCATGTCCTCATAAACATAAACGATGAACATATGCTTAGGAATCACACGATTTCAGTTCCGTCTATGGTTAATTCGCGCGCCGGCGGATGACCGAGGAAAGCCTGCGGGCTCGCCGTAGCGCCATAGGCGCCGGCAAGGAACAGCGCGACGACATCGCCGACCTCGGCCGGCGGCAAACCGACATGGTCGCCCAGCCGGTCGAGCGGCGTACAAAGGCACCCCACCACCGACACCTCCTCGACCGCAGCCGGCAGGGGATTTTTTACCAGTGAAATCGGATAGTTACGCCTCACGACAGTGCCGAAGTTGCCGCTCGCCGCCAGCTGATGATGCAGGCCGCCATCGACGATCAGGAAGATTTCGCCATGGCTGAGCTTCCTGTCGACGATGCGGGTCAGATAGACTCCCGCCTCGCCGACCAACCAGCGGCCGAGTTCGATTGTAAATTCTGTGTCGGACAGGATCGGCGGCCGTTCGCCGAGCTCACGTGCCAGAGCCTTGCCCACGATATGTTCGTCGAGAGCGGTATCTGTCGCGAAATAGGGAATTCCGAAGCCGCCGCCGAGATTGACATGCGGTGGCGGAACGCCGCTTTCCTCTCCGATTCGACCGGCCAATGCGATGGAAGAACGCTGCGCCTCGACGATCGCTTCGGCATCGAGCGCCTGCGAGCCGGCGAAGATATGGAGGCCGCGATAGTCCGCGCCGGCCGTCGCAATGCGATGTACGATGGCTGCGGCCTGATCCGCATCCACCCCGAACGGCTTGGCGCCGCCGCCCATCTTCATGCCCGAGCCCTTCAGCTCGAAATCGGGATTGATGCGCAGCGCCAACCGCGGCGTCCGTCCGATCCCCCGGCCGATCGCGATCGCCCGCTCGGCTTCACCGGCGGATTCAAGGTTGAGCGTGATTCCCGCCTCAATCGCCATGGCCAGTTCGCGGTCACGCTTGCCTGGCCCCGCAAAGGATATGCGCAACGGATCCATCCCGGCCTCGAGCGCGACCTGCGCCTCCCCCGCCGAGGCCACGTCGATACCGTCGACCAAGGCGGCGATCGACGCCACCAGCGGCGGATGGGGATTGGCCTTGACCGCATAATGAAGCGACACGCCTGGAAAAGCGGCGCGAAAGCGGGCGATACGCGCCCGAACGACTGCCAGGTCATAGACGAACAGCGGAGTGTCGCCGGCAAGCCCGACCCAGTCCGCAGCTGTGCGGCCGCCGATCATCAGTTCGCCATCGCGCCAGCCATAGTCGGCCGGGATCGGGCCCATTGCCTTCATGCCCCCGCCTCCATCTTCAGCGCGGCCCGGTCAAGCTTGCCGTTGGCGTTGCGCGGCAGTTCGTCGCGCCAGATCACCCGTGCAGGCTGCATGAAGCCCGGCAGGTTACGCCTTAACCAGTCGGAAAGGCGCTGTTCGGCGCCCTCCCCCACAGGCCGCGCATAAAGCAGGATCGCCTGCCCGAGCCGCTCATCGGCGATGCCCAGCGCCACCGCCTCGGCCGCCGCGCCGCTGGCAATCGCCGCCTCCTCGATTTCGGTGGGACTGATGCGCGTGCCCATGCTCTTGATCATCTCGTCGTCGCGGCCGACGAAACGCAGCAGGCCGCCGGCATCGCGCACCACAGTGTCGCCGGACCAGACCGCCATCCCACCATAGCGCGATGCGGCGGGCGCGGGCCGGAAGCGTTCGGCGGTCCGCTCCGCATCGCGCCAATAGCCTTGCGCCACCAGCGGCCCGGCATGGACGAGTTCGCCGGCCTCGCCATCGTCCGCCACGCTGCCGTCGGCGCGGACGACCAGAACCTCGGCGAACGGGATGGCGGATCCGATTGAATCGGGATGGCGGTCGATCAGCCCCGGATCCAGATAGGTCGAGCGAAATGCCTCGGTGAGGCCATACATCGAGAACAGCCCGGCCTGCGGGAACAGCGTCCGCAGCCGGCGCACCAGCGGCACGCTCATCCGTCCGCCGGTATTGGTGAGCCGCCGGATCGGCGCGATGCTCTCCGCCGGCCAATCGGCTTCGGCAATCTGTATCCACAGCGGCGGCACCCCGGCCAGGGTGGTGATCCCATGCCGCGCGACGGCGCGGACGACATCGCGCGGAGTGAGATAGTCGAGCGGATAGACGCAGCCGCCCGCCGCCCATGTGGAGAGCAGCTGGTTCTGGCCATAGTCGAAGCTGAGCGGCAGGACGGCCAGGGTGCGGTCATCGGGGGCGAGGCCGAGATAATCCGCGACACTGATCGCGCCCAGCCACAGATTGGCATGGCTTAGCATCACCCCTTTCGGCCGGCCGGTCGAACCCGATGTGTAGAGGATCGCCACGAGCTCGTCGGGATCGGCCGATGACGGCGGCAAGGACGCCGCCGTGTCGAGCAGCGCGGCGGCGTCGGCCAGCTCGTCCAGCAGGGTGCAGCCTTCGGGCCAGTCGCCCTGCTCGAGCGTTGCGATCCGCCCCTGCCCGGCGATCAGCAGCCGCGCACCGCTGTCGGCGAGGATATGGGCTACCTGGCCATGTTTGAGCAGGGGATTGATCGGCACATGCACGAGCCCCGCGCGCGCCGCGGCCAGCGGCAACAGGCAGGCAAGCCGGTTCTTGGCAACCCAGCTGGCGACGCGGTCGCCCGGCTCCAGGCCCCAGGCGCGCAGCCCTGCCGCGAGAGCGCCCACGGCGCGGTCGAGGCCGGCGTGATCGAGCGCGCCCGACCGGTCGACAAGGGCGGGGGCATCGCGCGCACCGATCAGGGCAAGATGGTCGAGTGGGCGGGTAGTGGGATCGAGTTCAGTGGGCATCGGTACAACAGCTAGCTTATTTCGCACGCCAATCCTTGTCCGGATTGCGCGATCCGTCTAGTTGGACCGCGTCCGAGGACTGGAGGGGCTTGATAGGTGGGCGTGACCGATCCTGATGTCACTGGGGATGTGGTGCGCGCGGTGCTCGTCGACGTGCTCGCGCTGGACGCGCGCCGCGTCGCCGGGTTCACCGCGGAGACCGCGCTGTTCGGTGCGCTGCCCGAACTCGACTCCATGGCCGTTGCCGGGCTGCTCACCGAGCTGGAGGACCGGCTTCACATCATCATCGACGACGACGAGGTCGACGGGGAGATGCTTGAAAGCTTCGGCGCGCTGGTCGCCTTCGTCCGGGGCAAGGCGAAAGGCTGACGCGGCACATCCTCGCTGCCCCTCCCTCGCAAGGAAGGGGAGCCTGGCTCAAGCCGCCTTGGCGTCGGCCTTCGATTCGAAGTCCGCCTCCGCGAGAAAGCGCTCGGCATCGAGCGCCGCCATGCAGCCGGTGCCCGCCGCCGTGACGGCCTGCCGGTAGAGCTTGTCCGATACGTCGCCGCAGCCGAACACGCCGGGCACATTCGTCCGGGTGCCACCCTTCTCGACGATCAGATAGCCGTCCTCGTCCAATTCCAGATGGCCGCGGAACAGCTCGGTCGAGGGATGGTGCCCGATGGCCACGAAACCGCCATCGACCGCCAGGCTCGACGGCTCGCCGGTCTCGCTGTCCTTCAGCGCGATGGCGACCAGGCCCTGATTGCCCTCGCCGCCGACGAAGCGCTCGACCTGCTTGTTCCACAGCACCTTCACATTGGGATGCGCGAACAGCCGTTCCTGCAGGATCTTCTCGGCGCGCAGCGAATCGCGGCGATGGATCAGCGTCACGTCCTGGCTGTGGTTGGTCAGGTACAATGCCTCCTCGACCGCGGTGTTGCCGCCGCCGATCACCGCGACCTTCTTGCCGCGATAGAAGAAGCCGTCGCAGGTCGCGCAGGCCGACACGCCCTTGCCGCCCAGCTCCTGCTCTCCGTCGATGCCCAGCCACTTGGCCTGCGCGCCGGTCGCGATCACCAGCGTGTCGCAGACATAGAGCGTGCCGCCGTCGCCGCGCAGGCGGAAGGGCCGCTCGCTCAGGTCGACATCGACGATCATGTCCCAGATCATGGTCGCCCCGACATGCTCGGCCTGCGCCCGCATCTCTTCCATCAGCCACGGCCCCTGGATCACGTCGCGGAAGCCGGGGTAATTCTCGACATCGGTGGTGATGGTGAGCTGGCCGCCGGGCTGCAGCCCCTGCACCACGATCGGCGCGAGCCCGGCGCGCGCGCCATAGATCGCGGCGGACAGGCCGGCCGGGCCCGATCCGAGGATCAGCATGCGGGTCGAGTGAGTGGCGGTCATAGGCGCTGGCGCTCCGGGATTCGGGTTAGAGTGTCAGGAATTCAGATAGGGGTGCATGGACCAGCTTGGCAACCGCCCCAGCTTTACCAGCCCTTAGCTTTCGGTCGTTACGGAACTCGAAAATCTATGCAGTGCTATAGGCGGGATTGGCGGGCCATGAAAATTCGACGACTGCGCAGCCTTCGAGGGCAGGAATGCGGCAAAGCGGCGCTGAAACTGGTGTTTTGCAGTTGCCTGCTCGCCATTGCCCTGGCCACCTCGTCGCCGGCGTTCCAGGCGAATCCGCTGCTCGGCAAGACGGTGAGCGACATCCGGCAGCATTTGCCCGCGACATTCCAGAAGATCACGGAAGCGATGGGTGGGCGAGGCTGAAGCCTATCGCTAAATGCGAATTATTATCAAAAAGCGGTTGACACTCTTGCGAGTGATTATCAATAGCTCCCTCATGAACAGCGGAATAGCCGCCATGAGGGGAATATTATGTCATCGACCAACCGACCGACAACCCACACCCCGGCCTTCCTCGCGCTAGGCTGCATCGGCTTCATCGCCTCCGCACCGGCGCTGGCGCAGGACAGCGGCCAGCCCGCCGGCAGCGAGAAGCGGCTCGGCGGAATGACGGTGACCGACACCGCGATCGACGAGGAGGGCTATAAGGCCGAGCGCGTCGAGAGCCCCAAGGCAGTTGCCCCGCTGCTCGATACGCCACGCTCGATCGTGGTCGTCGACAAGCAGGTCATCAAGGACACCGGCGCGGCGACCCTGGTCGACGCGCTGCGCACCGTTCCCGGGATAACCTTCGGCGCGGCCGAAGGCGGCAATCCGATCGGCGACCGGCCCTTCATCCGGGGCTTCGACAGCCAGGGTTCGACCTATCTCGACGGCGTCCGCGACATCGGCGCGCAAACCCGCGAGATCTTCGCGGTCGAGCAGATCCAGGTGGTGCGCGGTTCGGATTCGACGCTCGGCGGGCGCGGCAGCGCCGGCGGCTCGCTCAACGTGATCTCCAAGCTCCCCGAGCGCGAAACCTTCTTCGCCGGGTCGGGGAGCTACGGCACCGACGATTACAAGCGGATCACCGGCGACGTGAATTATCGCCTGTCGGACAACATCGCCGTCCGACTGAACGCGATGTGGCACGATCAGGACGTCGCGGGCCGCGACGCTATTTACCAGAAGCGCTGGGGCATCGCGCCGTCGGTGACGATCGGCATGGACGGGCCGACCAGGCTGACGCTCAGCTATTATCACCTCGACACCGACGAGCTGCCCGACAGCGGCCTGCCCTTCCTCTATGCCTGCTCGGCCACGATCTGCAACGCGCCCTTGGGCAACACGATCACGACGCCTGCGCTGGGGAATGTCACGACCGCCAGCGGCGTCACCGGCCATATCGGGCGGGACACCTTCTACGGCCTCAAGAACCGCGACTTCCGCGACAGCAAGACCGATCAGGCGACCATGCGCATCGAGCATGACTTCGGCACGGTGAAGCTGCGCAACACCTCGCGCTTCAGCCATACGTCGCAAGCCTACAGCTTCCTGCTGCCCGACGATTCAACTGGCAACGTCTTCGGCAATCCGGCCAACCTGGCAGGACAGCCCGGTGGACAGGTCTGGCGCCGCGCCAACACCCGCTTCGGCAGCACCGATGCCGTCATCAACCAGACCGATCTGTACGGCACGGTCGAAACCGGCGCGATCAAGCACAGCTTCGCGATCGGCGGCGAGCTGAGCTGGGAACGCGCCGAGCGCGGCGCCCTAGTCCTCTCTACCGGGTCGTCCATCAATCCCCGCTGCTCAACGCTGGCGGTCGCGCGCTATTATTGCACGAGCCTGTTCAACCCGGACCCGAACGATCCGTGGATCAACTATTCCAACGACACCGCGACCGGCGTTCCCACGCCGATCGCCCGCGCGGCGCCGGCCGCCCGAACGATCAACCATGGCAATACCCGGGCGCTCTACGCCTTCGACTCGATTACGTTGACCGAGCAGCTGATCATCAACCTCGGCGCGCGCTACGACCGTTTCGCCTCGCGCACGCTGCTGCCGATTTTCGCTGGCCAACGCCCGGAAATCCGTCGAACCGACAATATCTTTAATTGGCAGGCGGGAGCGATCTTCAAACCGACGCCAGACACCAGCGTCTACGCATCCTACGCGACCGCAGCGACACCCCCGAACAGCCTGATCGGCGAAGGCCAGGAACAGAACGGCCTCGGCACCATCGCCAATACGGTCACGCCGGCACAGGCTGCAACGGCGATAGCCGCACTCAAGGACGCCGCGAAGAACGCGCTAAAGGTCGAGAAGACCAAATCTTTCGAAATCGGCGCCAAGGCCGATCTGTTCGGGGGTGGACTATCGCTGACCGCCGCAGGCTTCCAGACCAAGACCAAGAATGCCCGCGTGACCAGTGATGCCAATACCGCCGCCTATATCGGCGAGCGGCGCATTCGCGGTATCGAGTTGGGTTTCAACGGCAACATCACCGACGAATGGAACGTCTTCGGCGGCTACACCTATCTCGACGCCAAAGTCATCAACGGCGGCTTCACGACACTGACCGCTGCCGCCGTTCCCGGTCAGGATGCGAAGCCGTTTGCGGTGCCCTCGGCGATGACCGGCAAGCGGTTCCCGCAGACCGCCAAGCACAGCTTCACATTGTGGACCAACTATAAGGTCACCGAGGCCTTGTCGGTCGGCGGCGGTGCCTTCTATTCGAGCAAGGTGTTCGGCGGTTATGGCGACGACCGCCGCGCGACCCAGACGAGCGCCGGCGTGATAACGGTGACGCCGATAACCCGGACTCTGGCCCGCGCGGTGCCGAGCTACTGGCGCTTCGACGCGCGGCTCAGCTACAAGATCAACGACAATATCGATCTGGCGGTCAACGTCCAGAACCTGACCAACAAGACCTATTTCAGCCAGGTCTACACCTCGCATTATGCGACGATCGCGCCCGGCCGCTCGGCCTTCGCGACACTCAGCTTCAAATATTGAGGCCGCCTTCCAACCGTCACCCCGGCGGAGGCCGGGGTCTCGGGAGACTGGGCGCTATTCTCCCGAGATTCCGGCCTTCGCCGGAATGACGCAGAAGATCGGATGAAGCAGTCGTCATGACCGAAGCCCTCACCATCGAAGCGATCATGGCCATGTCGGCCGAGGAGGTCGCCCGCCGTCTCTCCGGCCCGCCCGAGCAGCGCGCCGCCTTCGTGGCGGTCGCGGCCGAGGGTGGCATCGCCGAGGCGCAGGCTGTCTATGGCCAGATGCTGCTCGACGGCGCGGGTGTCGCCGCCGACCCGAGGGCGGCGGTCGGCTGGTTCGACAAGGCGGCGCGCCAGGGCCACGCCATGGCGATCAACATGATGGGCCGCTGCTATGATCTCGGCTGGGGCGTGGCGGTCGACAAAGCGCGCGCCGCCCAATGGTTCAAGGCGGCCGCCGACCGTGGGCTGGACTGGGGCCTCTATAATTATGCGACCGCGCTGGCACTGGGCGAAGGCGTGGCCGAGGACAAACCCGCCGCGCTTGCTCTGTTCCGCCGCGCGGCGGCGATGGGCAATGCCAAGGCGATGAACTTTGTCGGCAGCTTCCACGAGGATGGCTGGGTGGTCGAGCGCGACCTGGCCGAGGCGGCACGCTGGTATCAGCGCGCGGCGGAGGGCGGCGATTTCCGGGGCCGCTTCAATCATGCCCGCATGCTGGCCGACGCCGGCCGGATCGACGAGGCGCGGGCCTGGCTCGCGCGGGTGCCTGAAACGGCGACGCCGGCGTTCCTGGAGAAGCTTGAGACCTGGCTCGAGAGCCGCCCGGCGCTGCGGTAGCGCAAGCCCAGTATCCCATATTTGCGCCCCGGTGCTGGGCCGCAATGCTCCGATTGCACGCGCCTTCACCCGCCCTTAACCATCTTTTGCTACATATGCGCCGATGGATTTCCCAGTAATCGATCCGCCGTCCCGACCGGCTCTGGCACGCGAGCGCGATGCGTTTGCCGCAATCTGCCGATCCCAGGCCGTCATGGAATTGGGACCGGACGGCACCATCCTGTGGTGCAACCAGCTCTTCCTCGATATCATGGGATATGCGCTCACCGACATCGTCGGACGTCATCACAGCATGTTCTGCAGCGCGGGCTATGCGCAGAGCGTCGACTATCGCCGCTTCTGGGAGAAGCTCGCCGGCGGGTCCTTCGATGGCGGCGAGTATAGGCGGATCGGCCGGGGCGGCCGCGAGCTATGGCTGCAGGCGACATATAATCCGATTATCGGCGACGATGGCCGGCTCGAGTGCATCCTGAAGATCGCATCCGACATCACCGCCACGAAGAAACGCAACGCCGATTTCGAAGGCACTGTGAAGGCGATCCTGCGATCGCAGGCCGTGATCGAGTTCAAGCTCGATGGCGTCATCATCTGCGCCAACGAGAATTTCCTGAACATCTTCGGATATGACGAGCGTGACCTCATCGGGCAGCATCATAGCCTGCTCTGCTCGAGCGACCTCGTCGGCTCCGAGGAATATCGCCAGTTCTGGCATCGGCTGGGACGCGGCGAATATCAGGCAGGCCGCTATCGGCGCCGGGCCAGTGATGGCAGCGACATATGGATCCAGGCCACCTATAATCCCGTGCTCGATGCCGATGGCCGTCCCTGGAAGATCATCAAATTCGCCAGCGACGTCTCGGACCAGGTTCGGCTCGAACGCGAGGTTCGTGATCGGCTGGAGGAGAGCGACGGCTTCCGCGACGATCTGGAGCAGCGCGGCGACGAGCTTCAGAGCATGATCGGCGAGGTCTCGAAGATCATCGCCGTCATCAACGGCATTGCCGCCCACACGAATCTTCTGGCGATCAACGCGACAATCGAGGCCGCACGGGCGGGCGAGGCGGGTCGCGGATTTGCCGTGGTGGCAAGCGAAGTGAAGAAGCTCGCCAGCGATACCAAATCGGCCACCGAACGTGCCACGAGCATGATGGCCAAGCGCGTCGGACGTGTCGGCGCTGGAAGCGATAACCTCGCCCATTTCGATCGCGGCTGACAGGATCGGGCAGGCGGCTACCCAGGCGCCCTTCCGCTCCGGGCTTATGGCGACGCCACGCCGATGAAATGGGCGACATTGCTCGGTTCCTGCCTGTGCGGCCCGAACTATTGTTGACGGCGGACTGCTCCCCGCTCCACTCATTACACCTTCATAAAGAAAAATATTGTAACGGATGCGCACCATTCGGAACGTATGCTTTTGTCCCATGTTAATTTGGCATGAACAGGCGGCTATTAACAGGACTACATCGCACCTTCAGTCGACGCTGGAAGACAGTGCCTGGAATAAGTTCCATATTGGTGGGATTTTTTATCATTGGAGGTATGGCAGCATCTCCAAATATCCAATCTTATAGTTCACAAGTATCCAGTTATTTACCTTTCGAGGATCCGTTTCTGGATATGGCCTATCGTTCGCCAGGATCACGCGTGGGCGATACTCTACAAAAGAAGCCCTATCATCAGATGGCGTCGTCGCCGGCCGAGCGCGTGCTTTCCGGCGTGCGAGAGACACCTGTTGACTTCGACCAGCCGCCCTTTGCCCCCTTCGACAGCTTCGGCCCTCCGCCGCTATTCTCCACACCAGTGATACCGGAACGGACTGCCTTCTTTGCCGGATCGCCACCACTGCCGGTCGGATCGGGCGGTATCGATTATCCGGCGACAGTCTCGGAATCGATACCGGCGGTGCCGGAACTCTCCACCTGGGCGATGATGATCATCGGCTTCTTCGTCACCGGAGCAGCCGTCCGGCGCCGCCGCCACGGTCCGCGGGGCGATCGCATCCGCCCCTCGAAACGCCATGGCTGCGCCTGAACGAGTTCCGACGTCGAAGGCTTTGCGGTTCACGACGTTCCTGGCTGCCGCGCTGCTGGCACCCGTGGCCGCCGAGGCGCCGCCGGCTACCCCACCGGCACTTCAGGCGGCCCCGCCACACAAGGAAAAAGCCGATCGGATCTACTATCCCGCCCATTCGGAATCGGAATGGATCAGCGGCGGACATCGCTTCCCGATCAGGAGCCTGCTCAACATCCGCAAGAAAATGCGGTTCGGCGATTTCGTCTGGAACGAGAAGGATGTTCCGGCCGGGCCGAGCTGGATATTGGTGGATCTGTCGCTTCAGACAATCTCAGTCTTCAGGGCCGGACATGAAATCGGTTCCGCCGTCATCCTGTACGGGTCCGACGGCACGCCGACACCGACCGGCCTGTTTGCGATCATCGAACGCGACCAGCGGCATCGGTCCACGCTGTACGACGCCGACATGAACTACATGCTGCGACTTACGATGGACGGCGTCGCGATCCACGCGAGCTCGGTTCGCGAAGGCTATGCCACCCATGGCTGCATTGGCATTCCGAACGGCTTTGCCGCGCACCTATTCAGCGCCATGAGGAAGGGTGACGTCGTGGCAATCCGGCAGCACGCAGCAAGCGCAACCTGATCACCATCGGGTATTTGTTAACCTTGTGTTGACGCAATCCTGACAAAATCTCCGCTCAGCCGGGATTTTGTCTATGCTTCAGCGCCACTACCGCCGTAAAGTCGGTTACCTTTTGTTAACCTTGTTTGCGCCGATGTTAAGCGGTGGGTCGACGGCGACGCTCAATGCGGAGGATCGTCTTCTCGCCGCCCATAACCGGGAGCGCGAAGCGGTCGGCGTGCCGCCCCTCGTCTGGGACGACGCCCTGTCGGAGTCTGCCCGCGGCTGGGCCGATCAGCTCGCAGCGACCGGCTCCTTCCATCATGCCCCGGAAAGAAGCTTCGATCCCGAAGGCGAGAATCTGTGGGCAGGTACGAAGAACTATTTCTCGCTCGAGCGCATGGTCGCGGCCTGGGTGCGGGAGAAGCGTTTCTTCGTGGCTGGAAGATTTCCCGACAACAGCACGACCGGCAATGTCGCCGATGTCGGGCATTACACCCAGCTCATCTGGCGCAACACCACCAGGGTCGGCTGCGCCACCGCATCCGGGGCCGTCGAAGACGTCCTGGTATGCCGCTATAGCGCGGCGGGAAATTACCGGGGGCAGCTGCCCTTGTAGCAGCCGGGCGAGGGATCGAAGATGCCGGCCCGGGCGTTGAGCGGGCATGGTGAAAAACCTGTATCTCGTCGCCGCCATCGCCGCCGCGCTATCCTCCGCGGGGCATTGCGCACCCCGCAATTCCGGCGCCACGGCCGACGACCGGCCGCTCACCCGCACTCGCGGCGTCCCCCGCGATGTCGAGCTCACTCCGCACGAGTTCGGCCATTGGATGAGTACGGTGTGGCGAGGCGGCAAACCGACGCGGACCGCAGCCTCGCAGGGCGCGGCCGAGCCCGCCACGATGGCCGAGGAGTTCAACATGGCGGATGCGGACGGCAACGGGCGGATCACGAAGGAAGAGCTGGCGGACTATCTGGCCCGGCCCGGCACCCGGTGACCCGCAGCAACTGATATCGGACTGCTGGATCGACCGATCGAGTCCGCCCTCTTGGGAGTGCGGACTCGATGGACGTCGGTCGTTGACTAAATATGCTCCGTTGTGCATATACATGCTTATGCAGGTAGATCTCTTCCATGTTCTCGCGGATCCCGCCCGCCGCCGGGTCGTCGATGCGCTCAGCCGCGGCGAGCGACAGGTCAATGATCTCGTCGCCGAAGCCGGCATTCACCAGTCCGGCGTATCGCGTCATCTGCGCATCCTGCACGACGCCGGCTTCGTCACGATGCGGCCGGAGGGGCAGCGGCGGCTCTATTCGCTGAAACCCGATCGCTTTCGCGAGCTCGACGCCTGGCTCGCCACATATCGCCAGCTCTGGGAAGCCCGCCTCGACCGTTTCGGCGACGCCCTCGCCGCCCGCCAGCAGCTAAGGAAGCACAGAAGGAGCTCGGATGATGAATGACCAGATCGAGTCCAATCTCGTTATCGAGCGCAGCTACCAGGCCGATGTCGAGGAGCTCTGGGCGCTCTGGACGACCAAGGATGGGTTCGAATCCTGGTGGGGGCCCGATCAGTTCCGCGCCGACGTCCATCGCATCGAAGCGCGCCTCGACGGCGCGCTGGTCTACGACATGGTCGCCGACACGCCCGAGGCGATCGCCGCAATGGAGAAGATGGGCGCGCCCACATCCCAGCCCTGCCGGGGCAGGTTCACCGAGTACAAGCCGAACGAGCGGCTCGTCCTGACCCAGGTGATCGATTTCCTGCCGGGCGTAGCGCCCTATGACAGCACGATCACCGTCGACTTCTTTCCCGTCGCGGACGGCAGGGTGCGCATGGTGGTCACGTTGAGCCGGATGCACGATGCCGCGACCACGGCGATGCAGAAGGAAGGCTTCACCAGCCAGCTGTCGAAACTGGACCTGCGTTATAAAGACAAGGAGTGAGGATCATTCTATGGCCCCGACTTCGCGAACAACCGCGCGAAGCGCGCGCGCGCCGCCTTGTCGGCCCTGATCCGGCTCTCGTCTTCCGCCGCCACCCGCACCGCAGCCGTCGTCTCGCGCAGGCGTTCGGACAGGAACACGGACAGCGCGCGGTAGAAGCGCGCCGCGAACACCGGCTCCTCCTCGAAGCGCTGGAGGATCAGCTTGCGGGGAATCGCCAGGACTTCGGAGGGCTCCTCGCCCACCACCGACACCAGCGGCGCGTGGCGTTCGACGAAGGACATCTCGCCGACCACGTCGCCGCGCAGCAGCTGGGCGACGCGGACGCCGTCCTCATGGACCACGCCGAGCAGGCCGCTCGTCACGAAGAACAGGTCGGCGATCGGCTTGCCTGCGACGACCAGCTTCTCGCCGGCCTTGAGACTGCGCAGCTTGCCCATCGAGAGCAGCCACAGCATGTCGGCATCGCTGAGGCCGGCGGCGATGTATCGGGCGTTCTGCATCAGCGCTTCAGCACCGAATGGCGCAGATAGGCGCCATAGGCGCTCTTGCCGAGCGCGTCGGCGAGCCGCTCGACCTGGGCGGCATCGATGAAACCCTGATCATAGGCGACCTCCTCCGGGCAGGCTATCTTGAAACCCTGGCGTTTCTCAAGGGTGCGGACGAACTCTGCGGCCTCGATCAGGCTGTCGGGCGTGCCGGTGTCGAGCCAGGCATAGCCGCGGCCCATCAGTTCGACCGAGAGCTTGCCCGCGGCGAGATAGGCCTTGTTGACGTCGGTGATCTCCAGCTCGCCGCGCGCCGAAGGCTTCAGCGAGCGGGCGATGTCGACCACGTCGGCGTCGTAGAAATAGAGGCCGGTCACCGCCCAGTTCGATTGCGGCGCCGCCGGCTTCTCCTCGATCGACACCGCCCGCATCTTGTCGTCGAACGCGACCACGCCATAGCGTTCGGGATCGGTGACATGGTAGGCGAACACCGTCGCCCCCTCGGTGCGCGCGACGGCGCTCTTGAACAGCTCGGTCGAGCCATGGCCGTAGAAGATATTGTCGCCGAGGATCAGCGCCGACGGCCCTTGCCCCACGAAATCCGCGCCGATGATGTAAGCCTGGGCCAGGCCATCGGGGCTCGGCTGGACGGCATAGCTGATCGCCATGCCCCATTGGCTGCCATCGCCCAGCAGCGCCTCGAAACCAGGGGTGTCGCGCGGCGTGGAGATGACCAGCACCTCGCGGATCCCGGCGAGCATCAGGGTCGACAGCGGATAATAGATCATCGGCTTGTCATAGACCGGCATCAGCTGCTTGGACGTGACCGCCGTCATGGGATGCAGGCGCGTGCCGGAGCCGCCCGCCAATATGATGCCCTTCACCGAATCACGCCCCCGCCCGGCCTTACCAGCTCATCGATAATGTCCCGGATGGCGCGGCGCCAGTCGCGCGGTTGGATGCCATAGTCGGCGGCGACCTTCGCGGTCGACAGGCGCGAGTTGGCGGGCCGTCTGGCCGGCGTGGGATAATCGGCTGTGGTAATCGCCTCGACCTCGGCTGTGGGACCGCCGGCCGCCGCGCTCAGCGCGAAGATCTGGCGGGCGAGGTCGCACCAGCTCGCCTCGCCGGCGTTGACGAAGTGATAGATGCCGGTGGACGCCCGCGGGCCCTCGACCAGCCGCCGGACGATGGTGCGGATCGCGGACGCGATGTCCTGCGCCGATGTCGGGCAGCCATGCTGGTCGTCGACCACGCGCAGCTTCGGGTTGGCGGTGGCGGCGCGGAGCATCGTCTTGAGGAAATTGCCGCGATGGGCGGACAGCACCCAGGCGGTGCGCAGGATCACCGAGCGCGACTGCCCCGCGAGCACCGCGCGCTCGCCCTCGCGCTTCGAGGCGCCATAGACCCCGAGCGGGGCGACAGGATCATCCTCGGTGTAGAAACCATCCTTGCTGCCGTCGAACACATAGTCGGTCGAGACATGGATTAGCGGAATACCGGTGTCCGCCAGCCAGCCCGGCGCCTCGCCATTGACCAGGAAGGCGGCGTCGCGATCCCGCTCGGCCTTATCGACCGCGGTATAGGCGGCGCAGTTGACGATCGCATCGAAGCGCCTGCCGCGCAGATAGGCGGCGAGGCTGACCTGCGAAGCAATGTCGAGTTCGGCGCGGGTCGGGTAATGTATAGACATATCCGCCGGCCAGTCCTGCCGCGCCAGTTCGAGGCCGATCTGCCCCTGCCCGCCAGTGACGAGGATGTTGCGCATCGTCATGCCTTGGCCAGGCCTAGCCGGCCGGTATCGTAGCGCCCGGCGAGGATGTCGCCCCACCAGCCGCGATTGTCGAGATACCAGCGGACGGTGTGCTCGATGCCCTGTTCGAAGCTGACCTGCGGCTCCCACCCCAGCGCATCGCGGATCTTCGCGGCGTCGATCGCATAACGGTGGTCATGACCTGGGCGATCGGCGACGAAGCCGATCTGTTCGGCATAGCGCCTGCCGTCGACGCGTGGGCTCAGCCGGTCGAGCGTCGCGCAGATCGCCGTGACCACGTCGATGTTGCGGCGTTCGGAATTGCCGCCGACATTATAGGTTTCGCCGGGCAAGCCGCGCTCGAACACGGTGCGCAAGGCGCGGGCATGATCCTCGACGAACAGCCAGTCGCGGACATTGGAGCCGTCGCCATAGACCGGCAGTGGCTCACCGGCGAGCGCGCGGATGATGATCAGCGGAATCAGCTTCTCGGGGAAATGATAAGGCCCGTAATTGTTCGAGCAGTTGGTGACGAGCACCGGCAGCCCATAGGTGTGGCCCCAGGCGCGGACGAGATGATCCGATCCCGCCTTCGACGCCGAATAGGGCGAGCGCGGATCATAGGCGCTGCTCTCGGTGAACAGCCCTTCGGGGCCGAGCGAGCCGAACACCTCGTCGGTGGAAATGTGGTGGAAGCGGAAGGCCGCCTGGCGCGCCGCGTCGAGCCCCTGCCAATAGCCGAGCGCCTGCTGCAGCATCGTGAAGGTGCCGACCATGTTGGTCTGGATGAACGCGCCCGGCCCGTCGATCGAGCGGTCGACATGGCTTTCGGCGGCGAGGTGGGCGATCACGTCGGGCTGGAACTCGGCGAGCAGGCGGCCGACCAGCGCGCCGTCGCAGATGTCGCCCTGCACGAAGCGGTAGCGCGCGCTGCCGGCCACCGGCGCCAGCGAACTCAGCAGCCCGGCATAGGTCAGCTTGTCGAGATTGAGCACCTCATGCCCGGTCTCGCCGATCAGGTGGCGGATCAGCGCCGATCCGATGAAGCCGGCGCCGCCGGTGACCAGGATACGCATCGTCTCTCCGTTCACAGCGGAAGGCTGTTGAGACCGTGATTCACGTTTCGGCCCGATCAGGGCGGAAACGATCAAGGTCTAGCGGCTCGCCGTCATAGGCGAAGGGGCTATCCCAGCCGGCGAGCGCGGGCAACGCCATGTCCTTGGCCGACAGCACCGGACCGCCCGGCGGCAGCGGCCAGTCGATGCCGATCGTCGGGCAATCCCAGCTGATGCCGCCGTCGCACTCCGGCGCATAGACGTCCGACACCTTGTACATGATCTCGCTATCGGGCTCGAGCGTGACGAAGGCGTGCCCGAAGCCGATCGGGATATAGAGCTGGTCGCCATTGTCGGCCGACAGTTCGGCCGCGACATGGCGGCCATAGCTGGGGGAACCGGCGCGCAGGTCGACCGCATAGTCGACGATCCGGCCGCGGGTGCAGCGGACCAGTTTGGCCTGGGCATGCGGCGGCGCCTGGAAATGGATGCCGCGGATCGTGCCCGGCTGCTTCGAGTAGCTGTGATTGTCCTGGACGAATTCCTCCGCCACCCCCTCCGCCGACCAGCGCGGACGGTGATAGGATTCGACGAACCATCCGCGATCGTCACCGAAGCGGCGCGTGTGGATCAGCTTTACCGGCAACATCGTCTCCCCGTCTGGCTGCGACGGCGGATCGCAGGGCCGGGGCGTTCTGTCCAGTGGGCGGCATGATCGCAGGCACGAGATATCGATATTGCAGCGCGTTAAAGGCTCCTTTACGACGCGGCGCGAGCTTCCCCTCGAGATGGTTGAGAAACATGATCTTCGTTCACCTCAAGGGCGGCGTGTCTGGCGCAACATTCCCGCACAGCCCCTCGCCGCTGGATGCTGGCTGACGTGGTGACTGCCTTGCGTCACCTGAAGCGCGCCTGGACGAAGCTGGGTGGGAGCAACCCGCCCGCGGCACCATCGGATGTGCAGCGCGGCAACATGGCGCGCGACCGCCGCGACTGGCAAGCTGCGGCCGAAGCCTATCGCGCTGCGGTAGCCGACGATCCGGAGCTGGTCCCGATCTGGGTCCAGCTAGGCCATGCGCTCAAGGAACAGGGCGCGCTGGTGCCCGCGATCGAGGCTTATGGGCAGGCGGCCGCGCGCCAGCCCGATCTTGCCGAAGCCTATGTCTTCCTGGCTCACCTCTACAAGCAGCTGAGCAGGCCCGAAATCGCGATCGGCTACTTTCTCAGCGCGCTGCATGCCGGCGAAAAAGCCCCGCACGAAGCCGACGAGCTGCTCCACCTGCTGGCCCACCAGGGCGAAGTCGATCGGGCCGGACTGGCGGCGCTGCTGCGTGAGCGGCTGGAACGGCTACCGCCCCGCGCCGCCGAAGCGCCGCTGCTGACGCAGCTCCGCATCATCCTCACCGAAAACATGTCCGAGCAGGTGTCCGGCGAGGAGGCTGCCGATGCCCCGCCGGCGCTGGTGTTCGATATCTCGGACCTGATCGCCTATTATGGCAATGCCCGGCTTCCGACCGGGATTCAGCGCGTCCAGATCGAAACGATCGAGGGGGCGTTGGCCCACGCTAACGATCGCGAAATCCGGCTGTGCTGTTTCATCGCCGGGCGAGATGAGTGGTTGGAGCTGCCGCTCGAGCGGATGCAGAGCATCGCGCGACTGAGTACGTCGGGTGGCGACCGTTTCGATCGAGAATGGACCGAGGCGGTGGCGAACCTGCGCCTGTTCCTGTCGCTGACCCATCCGTTCGAATTTCCGCGCGGCGCCTCGCTGGTCAATCTGGGCACCAGCTGGTGGCTGCAGAATTATTTTCTGTTCGTTCGCCACGCCAAGAAGACCCGCGGCATCCGCTACATCCCCTTCGTCCACGACATGATCCCGATCATGGCGCCGCAACACTGCGTGCGCGAGCTGACCCAGGACTTCATCAGCTGGGTGATCGGGGTGTTCGACCATGCCGACCACTTCCTGGTGAACTCGCAGGCGACCCGTAAGGACCTGCTGCGCGTGGCGGCGACGCTGGGCTACAAGATCGAGCCATCCGACATCGCGGTGATCCCGCTCGACACCGATTTCCGCAAGGCTGCGGCGTCCGAGCTGCCGGCGCGGGCGCTCGACCGGTGGCAGCTCAAGCCGGACGGTTTCGTGCTGTTCGTCTCGACGATCGAATCCCGCAAGGGCCATATGGTCGCGTTCGACGCCTGGGCCGACCTGATCGCACGCCATGGCGCAGATGCGGTTCCGCAGCTCGTGTGCGTGGGCAACCGCGGCTGGCTGAACGATCGCATCTATGAGCGCCTCGCCCGCGACCCGGCGCTGGCCGCCAAGGTCTCGATGCTGTCGCGGCTGACCGACGAAGAACTGTCGCTGCTGTACCGGACCTGCCGGTTCACCATTTATCCCAGCCTCTATGAAGGCTGGGGCCTTCCGGTCACGGAGTCGCTGGGCCATGGCAAGGTGCCGCTGATCTCCGATGCCGCCTCGCTCCCCGAGGCTGGCGGCGCTTTCGCCGTCTATGCCGCGGCCGGCTCGGTGCCAGCGCTGGTCGAGACGGCGGAGCGGCTGATCCTCGATGCGGATCATCGCGGCGCGCTGGAGGCGAAGATCGCCGCCGGCTTCCGTCCCCGCGCCTGGAGCGAGCTGGCGCATCAGATCACCGACGAACTCGATCGCTTCGCGCGGCGCGATACCGTGCGACGCGGCGGCGTCGTCATCCCGCCACCGCCGACGGTGCGTGTCGGTGCCTGGCATCCGATTACGCGCAACGAGTCCACCCGCATCTGGCGCGGCATCCACACCGGCGAGGGCTTCCGGTCGAACCTCGGATGGCATTGGCCCGAGGACCGGGGCTGCCGGGTACGGCCCGAGGGCGGCGAGCTGCTGCTTCGGTTCAAGGGCCCCCATCTCAGGCTGCGCATCCTGTTCCGGCTGCGCGGCGACGAGGCAGGCCTGGCGCAATGGAGCATGCGTGTCGGCGACGCCACCCAGAGCGGCGAGATCCGTGCGCGCGAGGAAAAATGGGTCTCGTTCGAGATCGCCGCCGCGAAGCGGACCCATGACGTGAAGGTCCGGGTCGACGCGGTCCCGGCCGCGGACGGCGTCATCATCACCTACTTCGTCGGGGGCTTCTTCCTCCACGCCGCCGAGGATCTGCTGACCCGGCACGACTTCATCGAAGCGCTGGCGCTGGGGCGGCTCGACACGATCGACGCGTATCGGGAAAGATGACGGCGCTCCCCATCCGCGATACAAGCCGCGCCATGACGACCATGGCCGCATCGGGGGAAGCCGCTCCATCGCCCTTGCTGCCGGCCGGCGCAGAGATCGTTCTCGACCTCTCGCGGCTGTTGTCGCGGACCCTGCACGCGATGCCAACCGGGATCGACCGCGTCGAACTGGTCTATGCGCGCACCCTGCTGTCGCTGATTCCAGGCCAGCTGCGCTTCGCCGCCATCAATCCGTTCGGCTTCTACGGCCGGCTGCCGCACGCGGCGGTGACCCGCTTCCTGGACGAAACCGAGGCACGCTGGGCCAGCCAGGGCAAGCCGGGCCGGGGCGCGCTCCTCCGCAGCGCCGCGCGCAACCTGGCGCGGCTGCGTCCACGCCGGGTTCCGCGGGCCGATGCCGGCGTGCGCCGCTATTATGTCCAGGCCTCTCCGCACCATCTCCACAGCCCGGATCGGGTCCGCGCGAAGCTGCGCGCGGAAGACGCACGACTGATCTGCCTGGTGCACGACCTGATCCCGATCGAGTTTCCCGAATATGCCCGGCCCGACGGCGCCGCCACCCATGAACGGCGGATCCGGACGATGGCCGAACTCGCCGACGGGCTGATCGCCAACAGCCAGGCGACGGCGCATTCGATGCAGCGCTTCCTGAACCGCAGCAGCACCGCGCCGGCCATCAGCATCGCCCATCTGGGTAGCGATCCGCTGCCCGCGGGCGACGACAGCCCACCCTCCATCCCCCAGCCCTATTTCGTGGTGCTGAGCACGATTGAGCCGCGCAAGAACCACCTGCTGCTGCTCAACATCTGGCGCCGGATGGTCGAAACGCTCGGCCCCGAGCGGACGCCCCATCTCGCGATCGTCGGGCGGCGCGGCTGGGAAAATGAGAATGTCGTCGACATGCTCGACCGCTGCACCGCAATCCAGGGCCACATCCACGAATATTCCGGGCTTTCGGACAGCTCGGTGAGCACCCTCTTGCGGCACGCCCGGGCGCTGCTATGCCCTTCCTTTGCGGAAGGATTCGGAATGCCGGTGACCGAGGCGCTGCTGTGCGGGACCCCGGTGATCTGCAGCGACCTGCCCGCGTTGCGCGAAGCCGGCGGCATCGTTCCCGACTTCATAGACCCTTTGGACGGGCCGGAGTGGATCAGGACGATCATGGACTATAGCGCGGATCGAGGCGACAGACGCACCGCGCAGCTGGAGCGGCTGCACGGCTGGAGCCCGCCCAGCTGGCGCGCGCATGTCGAGGTCCTGCTCGATCTGGTCCGTGAGATCGACGCGCGCGCGGGCGTTCTCGCATGACCCCCGCCCGATCGAGCTTCTATGACGAGCTGACCCTCCAGCTCAACGTGATCGGCGCACTGGTATTGCGCGAGCTGCACACGCGCTTCGGCCGCAACAATATCGGCTATCTCTGGCTGATCGGCGAGCCGCTGATGCTGGCCACCGTGATCGGCGCGCTCCACGCCTTCCAGCCGGGGCATCTGGGCACGAACATCCCGCCGGTGGCGATGTCGCTGATCGGCTACTGCATCTTCATCATCTTCCGCGGCATCTTCAACCGTGCGGAGAGCATCCTCGAGAGCAGCCTGCCGCTGATGTATCACCGGATGATCTCGGTGCTGAACCTGTCGATCGCGCGGGTGGTGATCGAGGCGGCCGGCTGCTTCTGCACGCTGGTGATCCTGATCGGGCTGGCGATCCCGCTGGGCTATGCGGACTTTCCCGCGCGGCCGCTCTACCTGCTGGCCGGGATCGGCTGGATGATCTGGCTGTCCTTCGCGCTGGGCCTGAACGTCACCGCGATCACGTTCGACAAGCCGACGCTGCAGCGCCTGGTCCACCCGATTTCATACTTCATGATGCCGTTGTCTGGGGCGTTCGTGGCGACCGAATGGCTGCCTTATAATCTGCAACGGATCATGGACTGGAATCCAATGGCCGACCTGTTCGAATATGCCCGCTACGGCATGTTCGAAGGCGCATCGGACAAACATCTGTTTGCCGGCTACATCACGGCCTGCTGCGCCTTTTTGACCTATAGCGGCCTGATCGGCATAAGGCGGGTTCGCAGCCGCGTTCACCTGCAGTAATAGACCTCAGCCCGATATTATTTGGACGACCGATGCACGGAATCATCAAGCCGCAATCTTCCCATGACAGCGTCGGCCAACCCGATCGGTTCGCCGCCGCGTCGGATTGGGCGCGCCGGAACAAGTGGTTCCTCATCATCGTGATGCTGCCGACCGTGCTGGTCGGCATCTATTATTATCTGATCGCGGCCGATCAATATCAGTCCGAAGCCCATTTCGTGGTCAAGACATCGGACAGTTCACCGCTGCCRTCCAGCGGCCTCGGCCAGTTCCTCGGCCTGTCGGCGGGGCTGTCGCAGGCGCGCGCCGATGCGATCAGCGTCAACGACTATCTGGATTCGCAGCAGGCGGCACTGCGGCTCAACGCGGCTGTGGGCCTGGTCGATCGCTTCCGCAGGCCGGAGGCCGACATCGCCACCCGGCTATGGTTCTCCGACCCCACGCCCGAGATGCTGCTGCGCTATTATCGCAAGCAGGTCGACGTGAAGTTCAACCAGGAAACCGGCATCACCACGCTGCAGGTGCGCAGCTTTCGGCCAGCCGATTCCTACGCGATCATCAACCAGCTGCTGCAGATGGGCGAGCAGCGGGTGAACCTTATCAACCGCCGCAGCCAGAATGACGCGCTGGCGACCGCGCGCCGCCAGCTCGCCGAGGCGGAAGATTCGCTCGCTGCGGTGCAATCGCGGCTCACCATGTTCCGCCAGCAGCGCGGCGACCTCGACCCCGAAGGTTCCGGCAAGGCGCAGCTGACCCTCGTCACTACCCTTCAGGGCCAGCTTACGACGGCGCGGGCGCAACTCAACGCGATGCGCGGGATCATCTCCCCCAACAGCCCGCAATTCGTCGCCATCGCCGCGCGCGTCCGGGCTCTGGAAGCGCAGGTCGCCGGCCAGACCGGAAAGCTGACCGGCGGCGGCAGCGCGATCGCGGCGCGGCTGGGCAATTACCAGGATCTCCAGATCCGCCAGGACTTCGCGATGAAACGCTACGAAGTCGCCGCCGCGAACCTGGAAAAAGCCCGCGACGCGGCGATGAAGCAGCAACTCTACATCGTCCGCGTGGTCGATCCCAACATGCCGGTGAAGTCGGAGTTTCCGGAGCGTGGCAAGATCGTACTGACCGTCTTCCTGTCGCTGATGATCGCCTATGGCATCGGCTGGCTGCTGGTGGCGGGCGTTCGCGAGCATTCGCTGTAGGGCGAACGTACATTGGTCGAGCTAACGGTCCTCCAGACGTCTGACGCGTTCAAATATAGCCGAATGCTGCGCGCGACATCCCGCACAGCGATCGAGTATTGCCGCCGTCATGGCTTCGCCTACGAAAGCTTCATCGGCATCAAACGCGGCTTCCATGGCGCGCAGGCAGCTTTCAACCGCATCTTCCTGCTCCAGGAGCTGGTGGATCGCGGGTATCGCGGCTGGGCGCTGTACATGGACGCCGACGCCTACATCTACGATCTCGACTTCGATCTCCACGCCTACCTTGCGGACAAACAGGATCGTTCCGCGATCATGGCCACGATCCCGGGCGAGAGCATTCCGTGGCACATCAATTCCGGTGTGCTCTTTTTCAATCTCGGCCATCCCCAAGCAGTCGCGCTGATTGGAGAGTGGAAGCGGCGGTTTATGTCCGTGTCGGACGAACGGTTGCGCAACCTGCTGTCGGTATGGGATCATGACAATGATCAGACCATGTTGTATGAAGCGCTCGACCAGAATCCGGCGCTGCGTGAACCCGTCGCGTTCGTCGATGCGATGCTGTTCAATCACTGTCAGGGCGAGTTCATCCGGCAATTCCTGAACTCGCTGGACGGAGATATCGATAGCCGTACAAAAACGATCGAAGGCGCGGTTACGGAGGTACTTCAAGACACCGCCATCGCTGAGGAAGGCGTAGAAGAACGGCTTGTCGGAGATTTCTATAGGATCATATTCGGTCGCGATCCCGATCCTGCCAGCAAAGGCTATTCGGACCTTCTCCGTACCGACGGCATAGTCCGTGCTGCGCCGATCGTGATCAGTTCGCTGCTGAATAGTGACGAATATCGTCGCAAGATCAGCCGCTGATTATCCGGCAACCGCCTTACCCTCGCAGATCAGCCAATGCATCTGGCTCCCACGCCGTTCCCATACGGCGCGCCATCGATCCCAGTCATTCAGTTCAGCCAGGAATGGGAAAACATTGGGATCACGGCCGCAGGCGAGTGCCACGCTGATATCGTGCGTAGCGACCAACGCATTTCGGATGGCCGGGGTGATTTCAGCGTCCCAAAGATCGTGGCATTCTATAATCAGATCCGATGACGCCGCAGCGGAGTTAGTTGCTGGATCAGAAAACAAGATTTTCTCATAGCCTTCGCAATCGGCGATCACCAGCGAGCGGGGATATCGCTCCAAAACCTTGCGCAAGGTCTCGGGATCGCAGAAATCCCCGGGGATGATCTGGTCCGCGCAGCCATTTTGCAACGATAGCGCCTGTAGGATCTCCAGCGCCCCTTTATCGACATCATAAGCGAAGACCGGCGTTCCGGGGAACAAGCGAGCCGCACCCACGCTATAGTAGCCCTCGGCGCAACCAACATCAACAATGGCATCGTAGCGTCTGTTACGAAAGCGCTCAAACGAGGGATGAAGCTCGGCCTCATAGGTGCCGAGTAGCTTCGGCGCGATATCACCGTCTCCCCGCGTCGAAAGATCGACCATCCGCATTCCGGCAAACGGACCCGATTGCACGATCGACCCGGTACTGCGGATGACAAGATCGTTTATATTCTGCCGTTCTTCTACCGCTCTAGAGGATCTACCCTGCCAGAATTCGGCGCTTGAAAGCAGGATATCGCGCAGCCCTTCCTTCGTGAGCCCCCCTTCGCGCATGAGCCGCGAATAGTCACTTGCCCCCTGGGCATCGGCATCACGACCAAGAATCCAGCGATAAGCCTCGTTTACATCATCTTCGACTGTATTCATGATCGCAACCTAGCATCCATCGCGCCATCTTCAACCAACTCGATCGAGTGGACCATATCGCTGCCCGCATCACGGCAGCGGCTCACTGATCACCGACACCAACTTATTCAAGATACAGAAAGCAGCAGATCAAGATGAGCCCACCCAGCAGGTAGATGACCAGCAGCCGTTGCCGCACTATCACGTTGCTCCCACAGCCGCATCAAATCAGCAGACGAGGACACTACGGTCCTACCGTTGTCATGTTCCACCACTTCAACCGCGGCAGTTAATTCGAAAAGGAAATCTGCAAGTACATTCGGTTCGATGCCACCTTGAGCCCTCAGGCAGAGAGGATTGAATTCGCACAAGATCTTCGGTTTGTGGCGGACGAGTGTTTTTTGGAGGCCCATCAAAGCTGGGAGTTCGTAGCCTTCTATGTCGATCTTGATGAGATCGATCTGCGATTGGTGCTCGAGTATTTCATCACCTGGCACGGCCTGAACTACATCGGCTACCTGCGTTGCCGAAGCATCGCCCAGAACCTTTGCGTTTGACGCGCTCGTCAATCCGATCATGTGATGGTGGTCGGACAGGGCCAGCGAGAGAAGCAGGATATTATTATTGCCATTGGCAACTATGCCACGGCGAAAAGCAGATACATTTCTGGGGTTAGGCTCGAAAGCAATCACCTTGCCTCGTGCGCCAACCACCGCCGCAGCGTTGAATGACATCACTCCGACATTCCCACCTATGTCCACAAAGGTTTGACCGAGCCCAAGATTTGAGCGGATCGCCTCGACAACGTGCGGCTCCCACCCACCGCCAGCGACGATGTGTCGTCCAAACTCAGGTTCGCTAGGGTCGACAACGGCCTTCAGGCCATTTCCAATGTCGGCGACCACATAGCCGGGCAGGCCACCAGTAAACTCCGGGCTTTCGATCAAGGACCTCCTCAATCCGGAGGAGTCTAGTGAGCCTGATCGCAGACAGCCGGTGTAATGCTCAATGCCCGTCGGATCGGCGCTCCTACCTAGGATCCATCGATAAGCCGTTTGCACTTCGCTTTCGAAGTCATTCATGTTGCAGTCCCTCCGCCCATGCGAGACCCGGCTAATCGATCGTTCCGCCACACCTGCTCGCCATCGACGAACAAAACGCGCCGCCCGTCCATCGTTGCCCTCAACACGCATGGCACTTCTGACTCGCAGACCCAACCATTGTCATGCAGCAGATCGAACAGATGCCCCTCTATGGCGCGGGAATGGGTTCCTATGACGAGGCGTCTGACCTTGGCATTGAGTGCTTCGATGCCCGCCCTGATGACGGTTTCCTCATGGCCCTGAATGTCGATGTGGATCAGGTCGACACGGTCTTTTCCGGCGAGCAAGCTGTTCATCGAAATGCAGCGGATCTCTTCCAGCTCGCCCCGCGCCGCCGCGGCGTCGCTTTCCGCGTCGCTGAACACGGCGTTGGCTCCATAGTCATCAGTTGCCACATGCAGCCGCGGGAAATGCGCCACGCCATCTTCGGCACCGGCCACCGCATGATGGAGGGCATGTTTTTCCGGATCGATGCCATTGGTCCGAAAGTTATCGAGCATGAAGCCATGATGCTCCCTTGAGCCTTCGACTCCGGTGAGATCCACGTTCTCGATCCCGCGCAAGCGAGCGGCTCGCTCGCAGACCGTGAGCCAGGGGGCCCACCCTGCCCCAAGCTCCATGGCCGTGAACTTGCCCTGGGCTTCGAGAACGCTGCGTAGGGTACCCACCCATTCGGATGTGCCGTGAAGGCTGGGTTCACGCTCCCGCGGCACGCTCTTGAAAACATAACCGGCCAAACTATGCCAGCCTTGGTCCAGATAACGAACCTTCGTGGTCGATCCGAACATGTCGCGAAATGTCCCTTCTACCGGCTGTTTCTCGGGAAAGGGCGCAAATGCATTGATCACGGCGAAATCGGTGATCGCGCTCGATCCCGGCGACCCCACTTCGAACTCCCGGGTGGTAACGATCCGAAGCCGAAGATTGTTGACCGTATCGTTTTCGACGAGATGCGCCTGAAGCTCCGCCTCGCTGGGTTCACGGCGAAGAAGCAGCCGAAAGGCCCAATAGACACCCTCGCGCCAGTCAATCGGGTATCGCGGCTCAAATACCTGCCCGGCGCGATCCAGAATGATTGCGAACTCGCGGGACGTACGTAACGAACGCCGTAGCGCTTGGGGGTTCGTGAACGACGCTTCGGTAGCGCTCAGCTCTTCGGGCGCAGGATCCCGGTTGAGGATCAGCCGATAAGCCCAAAGCACCGCTTCACGAACATTCATCTGAAAGCTCCTCCGAAGCTGTGCCATGCCTGCGCCGACGGGCGGCCGCAACAGATTACAAGCTAAATACCTCCAAAGTGGAGATAATGCTCCTCCGCATAACCTGCGCGCAGCCAGTGGCGGTTCCGCGAAACAAGCCGATAGCCCCCGGCCTCGCGCATGAGTTCGGCGACGGAGGGCTGATCGGTCAGTCCTGCCTCCTGGTTGATGCTCAATATATGCCGGATGCCGATTCGCCGCGCATCGGCGAGATAGCCCAGCGCCGCCCCGCGTTCGATCTCCGGCAGCGAATCCGCGTTGAACAGGATGTCGATCGAGCCGGGCTCGGTGGTCGCAAAGGCGCTGCCGGGGAGGATTGCTATAGGCTTGGGCGGCTCTCCCGCGAGCGAGACATCGTGGCCCGCCCCCGCCAGCACATAGGCCTGAACGGCGTTCATCGTCGGCAGATCGAACAGCCGCCAGCTCTTCTGCCCCAGCTTCAGCGCATAATAAGCGGTCAACGCGGCGCCCGGGCCGATCTCGGCGATGCGCGCGTCTGCGCCGAGCCCCAGCGCGTCGGCGAGCTGGCGCAGCCGCCAGGCGGCATGGATCGAATCGAGCATGCGCATGTGCAGCACGACGCCGTTCCCCACCGCGATTCCGAGATGCCCGCCGATATGCGGCGGCGGCGAGAGATCCACGGCGAGCGCTGCCTGGATGTCGCGGAAGAGCTCGGCCGGCTCGATCATGGCATTCACGGACCAGCGCCCATTCTCTGGATTTTCGAGCGGCAGCACACCCACCGCCTCGGCCAGCGAGACCAGCTTGTCGTATGTCCACAGCGCCAGCCGATCCGCGAACTGCTGGCTGCGCGCCCGCTCATGCTGGCGCGCGCCGCCAAGAAAGCCCTGGGCGATCGGCGAACAGCCGATGGCGGCGAGATCCTGCGCAACCGCGTCGCCGTCGCCGCTGCTAAGGGCCGTCGCGAACTCCTGCTGGAACGCTGGCACCGCCCCACCGCCGAACATCGCGGCAGCCTCCCTCCAGGCATACCGGATCGGCGCAACAAGATCCGGACGCGGCACCGGCACGGGCGCTTCGACCAGGGTGGGCTGCAATCCGGGAAGATGCGCCAGCCGGGCATACCAGCGATCGTCGCCGGCGCGCGGCGGCGCGGGAGCTGGCAGGCCGCCTTCGCGCGCCACCTCTCCCACCGCAGCCGCAAGCGCCCGGAGCCTGGCTTCGAAGGTGGGCGAGAGCGTGCGGAGGTGCTGGCGGATGAAGCTGGCATGCGGCCCGTTCATGAACGCCATCTGCTCGACCAGTACAGCATCGGCGATGGCGCGGTCATGCCGCAGGATCGTCTGCAGTATGTCCTGGTCGTTGCCGGCGCCGAACCATTCGCTGCCCGCCCGCAGGTCGTCATCGCTGTGTGCCGCGAATCCGGCGGCCCATTGCTCGATCAGCGCGCGGCCCAGCGGATGACCGAGATTGAGCAGGGCCACGCCGGCATTGACGTCCCAATGTTCGCCGGTGACGCCCGACGTCGCGAAGATGGCTGCACGGTCTGTCTTGTCGGCCAGATAGGCAGCGAGATCGAAGTCGAGATCCTGGATATAGGCATCGGCGTCGAGATAGAGCGCCCAGCCGGTAAAGCCACGGTCGATAAGTTCCGCCAGCATCGGGATGCGGTTGAAGGTCGCCTGCCACGGGTGGAAGCCGCGCTTGACGCCCAGGAAGCTCTCATAGCCCAGGTCATGGCGGCGGCAATATTCGCGCACGTTGGTCGCGGTGATCGCCAGCATCGGCGCATAGCGCTCCGCGTCGGCGGTCTGCAGGACGATGATGTCGTCGCCATCCGGCTTGTCGCGCGCCCGATCGCGCGCAGCAGCACGGAGCCGGAGGACGGCGCAGAATTCGTTGCGGCCGTGCGCCGTGTCGTAGACCTCTGCCACTTCGAGCCCAGTCAGGCCGATCRCACCCAGCGTCTCGATTATGTTGCGGAAGCTGTCGGGCGTGAAATACCAGGCGTGGACGTCGATATAGCCGCCGGCGCTCAGGGCATGGACCTCCGCCGCGCGCTGAAGCCGCGCCGGCTGGTCGGCCGGGATGGCGGGGCCGTGATCGCCGGCCCAATGCCGACCCGAATCATTGTGCGTGGTCAGCGCGATATGCTCGATCACGCTGGCGACGCTATGGACGCGGCGTTGCTCGCGATGTGCCTGGATCACGCCGGCAATCGTGCTTTCGGCGATATAATGGTCGAAGCAGTAGCGCTTGTCCGGAATGATCAGGCAGAACAGCCCATCGGGCTCGAGAATCCGTTCGATCTGCTCGAGGTGGCGCACGAAGTCCGGCTGATGCTCGATCGCATGGCTGCTGACGACGGCGTCGAAGCGGCGGCGGACCTGTTCGATGCCGCCGACATAGTCGATCCAGTCGGGACAGCCCGCCGGATTCACCCCGATGTTGACGGCGCGGGCACGCAGCTGTTCGGCGTCGAGGACGTCGAGATAGGCGATGTTGGGGCCCCGCAGCAGCGGCCGGCAGAAGGGGCCGATCTCGAGCACGGAGCGGCCATCGTCGATCAGCGCGATCAGATTCTCACGCAGCGCCAGCGGCGATGCGACGCGCCCCTGGCCGCGGCCGAAGCGGGTATAATGATCGGCGGCCTCTTCGAGCTTCAGGCCCAGATCGGGATTGGCCGCGAGGTAATGGCCGGCGTCGAACGCCGGGGGCAGCGCCCGGCTGCGCGCGATGGTGCCGTCAATCATAAGGCCCGGTTAGCGGCTCGATGCTCCTGAGCCTAGCCGAAAACTACCGGTACCAGGCGCCCGGATCATCCGCGGGCATGACCTCGAAACTGTCGCGGCGCAGGCCGGGATGCCAGGACGGGTCGTTGTCGAGCCACTGCTTCCAGCGCTGCTGGAACAGCGCATATTGATCGCCCGCGACCGGCGTCTCGCCGCGCGATGCCTTCTCGGCATGGACCATCTCGGCCACTGGCGTGCAGATGATGCGATAGCCCAGCGCGCGCAGCCGCAGGCACAGGTCGACATCGTTATATTCCAGGCTGAACTGCTCGTCGAAGCCGGCGACCTCCTCCAACAGTGATCGCCGGGTCGCGAACAGGGCGCCCGTCACCATCGACCATTCGCGCTGCACCAGCGCCCAATCCTGATAGGTGCCGCCGACCTTCGTCCGCGCGGCCCAGGCATGGGCGATGGCGCCGAATTGCGGGACGATGCCGGCATGCTGCAGGCGTCCGTCGGCATAGAGCAGCCGCGCCCCGACACCGCCGACGCTCTCGTCCATCGCGAACCCGACCAGCGCCCTGAGCCAGTCGGGCGTGACCGGCTGGAGGTCGTCGTTCATCAGCACGATCTGCTCGGTCTCGGCCGTCCGCCACAGCCGGTTCATCTTGGCGGCATAGTTGAAAGGCTCGTCGTCGCCGCGCAATGTTTCGATGCGGCGGAGCGTGAACGGCCAGAACTGTGTCGCCCAGCCCGGCTCTCCGGCGATGTCGTCGCCCACAATCACCGTCAGCCGATCCATCGGCCAGTCGGCTTCGGCTATACCCTTGAGGAGCCGCTCGACATAAGTGGAGCGGCCGCCGGCTATGCGGCTGCGGCGGGTCGGGATGATCAGCGATACTTCGGGAACGGCAGCGCGGAACTCACGCAGCTGCGCAAGACTCCCCGGCACCCGCCCCGGCTTGAAGTCATAGCTGGCGAATTGCGGCTGCTGCGCGAGCATCCGCTGGCGCACTTGGGGATCGGCGATCGGGCGGGCGCCGCGGTGGGCCAGCAGGACCTTCGGGATACGCTCGATCGAGGCGCCGGCGCGATGCGCGCGGAAGAGCAGTTCGTCGAGCACCGCCGCGCCCATCTCGGTACGCAGGCCGAGTTCCGCGAACAGTGAGGCGCGAACGATCAGCGGCGCGCCGATATAGTCCTGCGCTGCGAGCAATGTCAGGTCGAATGCAGGCTTCAGCCGCAGCTGATCAAAGCCACGAGCCTCCCCTGCAGCGAAGTCATCGCCATAGAAGATGCCGACATCGGGCCGGGCCGCAGCGGCCTCGCGCCACGTCCGTTCGAACAACGGCGAGAGCAGCGCGTCGCGCGGCGCAAGCACGATCCATTGATTCCGGGCCGTGGGAAGATCGGCCGGCAGCGGCGTGTCGAGCACAGCATCGGGCGCCAGGGCCACGACGTGCAAGGTCGGACCCAGCGCTGCCATCCCGACAGGGATGCCCATCGACAGGTTCGACGGGACGTGCACGCCGCCCTCGTTGCCGGGTGCCTCAACGACCGCGGCGAAGCTGGCTGCCACCTTTTCAGCCACGGCCTCATAGGACAGCAGTGAACCGATCCGTTCGCGCGCGGCGGCGCCTTTGCCATCCTCGCCGGCTTCGATCCGATCGGCGGCCTCGATGAGCGTGACCGTCAGCGCGGGCTCATCGATCCGCGCCCATTGTCCGCCTTCGATATAATGGCCGAAATCCTGCTCCAGTCGCCACGGATGATATCGGACCGGCCAGCCGCTGCCCGCATCGAGAAAGTCCCGACTGCCGCCGAAGTCAGTGGCGATCACCGGCTTACCCATCGCCATGGCTTCCGCGATGGTCAGCCCGAACCCTTCCGAACAATGCGGGGATGCGTAGAGGTCGGCGAGCGCGGTGAGTTCTTGAAGCTCGTCGGCCGTCATTGATCGGTCGATGAGCAGGACGCCATCGGTGCCGTCGGCGAGCGCACGCAGCGCATCGCCTTCCTCAGGCCGATCATGGAGATGCTTCGTCTTGAGCAGCAAGGACCAGCCACGCGCCGCCAGGCCCGAGGCGGAGAATGCGCGGATCAGCGCTGCCGGATTCTTGCGGACGAGATAGCTCGAGCCGTCGAACACGTAGAGGATCGTACGGCGATCCGCGGAGAGCCCGAGCCGGCCCAGAGCCGCTTGGCGGTCCAGCGCCGGCGGCTCTACCAGCGGAACGACATGGGGAATGACATCGACGGGAACGCCGTCCTGCCCGGAGAACACGTCCGCGCAATAGCGGCTCGGCGCCCAGATGCGGTCGACCGAGCCGAAATTGCTGCGCCACGCCGGCGGGATATGCCCCATCTCCCACACCCAATAACCGATCCGGCGCTGCGCCTGCGCTATGGCGCCGCGCTGCTGTTCGGTGAGGAGATGCCAGCTGTCCGGGTTCAGGTGCACCAGCGCGATCTCGGCCGGGCCTTCGAAGTCGATGATATCGGTGGCCGGCACGAGTGGCTTGTGGATATGGAAAGGCAGCTTGATCGGGTGAAGATTGACGAGCGCGCCGGTCCTGCGGATCGCGGCGATGATGCCGCGGCTCGCCTGGCCCAGGCCATTGTCGTAATTCCACGGCCCGTAAAAGGCCACGCGCAGCGGCCCGCGGCCGAGCTTCTCGCGCGGTAGGCGCCGGGCCAGCAGGCGGCCACCATCGTCCACGGGGCCCTTCTCCGCCCCCGCCGCGATCGCCGCCTCAGCCAGCGCCACGTCGAAGCCCGCCTGCGCCAGCGTCTCGCGCCAGCCGGAGACATCAGCCGTCTCGAACTCGCCGCGCAGCAGCAGCAGCTTCACCAGCGGCATGCCGTCGGCGATCAGCTCGCGCCAGCCGAACAGCGTCGGATTGATCGCGGTCGGGCTCGGGAACAGTATCTCGACATCATGGCCGCTCTGCTCGGCCAGCTCGGCCAGCCGGATCTCATAGGCGCGGATCACATGATCCTTGCGCGTGAGCAGCCGAACCTCGTCCATGAAGCTGTGAAAGGTTCGCGAGGACAACAGCCGCGGCTTGATTGCCAGGAAGTAGCTTTGGACGTGCCAACGCCACTCGTGGCTTTCGGTCAATCCGATCAGGTCGGCCTTGCTCTGCCGCACGCGATCGACGATCGCGCCGATCCGCCCGTCGTCGGTCGCCGGGAACACGCTGTCATTGGCGAGATAGAGCGTCGCGGCACCGTAAAGCCGCGGATAGAGCTTCAGCGCGTGGCTCCACGCCCCAAAATCATAGCCGGCGTTGCGGCGCACCATCACCGCATCTGCAAGGTCGATCAGCTCCGGCGGAAGATCGACCGGCCGGTCCACCGTCGCGATCAGGAAGATGCCCAGCCGCTGCGCTTTCAACGCTCGCAGATAGGGCAAGACATGCGGCTTGATCTTGCCCGAGCGCGAATGCGTGACGAACAGGACGATCTCGCTGTCGATCGGCAACGACAGCGGCTTGACCACGTCGCTCGGCACCGACCAGGCAGGGGGATGGCTTTCGGGGTGGCGCGATGGCGGAAACAGCATGACCGGCGACGGTTCGAGCTCTGCGCCATCGGGCATCCGGCGGCCGACGACCTCGACGCCGTCGCCGTCTTCGCCGAGATCTATGTCCAATATGGCCCGGAAGCTGAGCGTGCCGTCATCGAGCCGCTCGGGAAACGCCTGCCCTACTCGCCGCTCGCCGTCATGGAATTCGACCCACGGCCTTGTGCCCCCAGTCTCAAAGAGCACTCCCGAGACGGATCGCTCATACCAGCCCTCGATCTTGCCGCCCCGGGGGACCTCAATCTCTGGCTCCGGCTCTGGCTCAGCTTGTGCGTTGGCTTGCGGCTCCGATTCAAGCTCTCGCGGCAAAAGTTCGGCGAGCGCATTGACGGCGTGCTGGTTGCCGTCAAGCGCCAGGCTCTCGCGATAAAGTGCGATTGCGAGGTCGATATCCCCGGTGCGGCGGGCGAGATGGCCCCGGCACAAGGCAAGATCGGCGTCGGACGGATCGAGGCCGTAGGCGATCCGATAGGCCCGGTCGGCCTGCTCGGGATCGTCGCTCTCGGCAAACATATGGCCGAGTTGAACCCAGATCGCGAAATCGCCCGGACGATAGACGAGGTAGCGGCGATAATGCTCCGCCGCCCTGCCCCAATCACGCGCGTCGCGCGCGGCCGTAGCCATGCGGAAGGCACGTTCCATCGCCCGTTTTCGCCAGAACCCCCTCGTCATGCATTGCTCGCTATCATGGCATCGATGGTTACGAAACAGGGAGCGAGCATCCGGATGTCCAGCGGGTGCGGGTCATTCGGCCCTGCACAAGGAACCTGCCTCTTAGGAAGAAGAGCGGTTTCTGCGCAAGTCTTACAAGCTGTTAAGGCTAGGGCAAGGACAGTATCGCAATTGACAGCCGCGCAGGGCGGGCTATGGGGGCGCCCCGGCATCAACGACATGACCGGTTGGACCCGCCGGTATTTGGGCGGCGAATTGGATGATCTTCGACATCGCTTCGATTGACAACAGACCAGGCCGGCAGGGGCATCGGTTCGCGTTGATGTTCGGCGCAGCCTTCTTGCTGCAAACCGCCGCTCCGGCCTCCGCCGAGACGCTGATGGATGCCGTCGAAGCCGCCTATGGCAACAACCCGACGCTTGTCGCCCAGCGCTACCGGCAGAAGAGCACCAACGAAAACTATGTCCAGACGCGGGCGCAATATGGCCCGCAAGTGTCGCTTCAGGCGGTCGGCACCTATGATTATGAGAAGCTTTATAGGCGGCCCTCGGCCGATGGCTATGTAGGCGACCTCACGCTGAATGTTCGCCAACCGATCTACAGCGGCGGCCGCCAACGCGGCGCTCTGGCGCAGGCGCGGGCCAATGTCCGCAGCAGCGAAGAAGGGCTCCGCCGGGTCGAGGGCGAGGTGATCGGCGACGTCATCAATGCCTATGCGGCGGTGCTGCGCGATCAGCAGCGGCTCGAAGTCGCTCGACAAAATGTGACCGTGCTGAATCAGCAGCTGGCCGAGCGCCGCGCGAAACGGCGGGTGCGGGACGTGACGGTCACCGACGTTGCCCAGGCGGACTCGCGGCTGGCTGCCGGGGAGGCCCAACTTGCCAATCTCGAAGCCCAGCTCGCGGTCAGCCGCGGCGAGTATCTGCGCATCGTCGGCCATGAGCCGGGAGATCTCCAGCCGCTGCCCGAACTTCCTGGGCTGCCGGAGTCGATCGACGAGGCGTTTGCGGTTGCGGAAGTCGAGAACGCCGAACTCACCTCGGCCCGTTTCGCCGAGGAAGCCGCTCGCGCCAATGTCGCTACGCAGCGCGGCGGCCAGCGGCCCACTGCCTCGATCACGGCGGACGCGGGGAAGGTCCGCGGCGTGCTGTCGCCATTCGACCGCCATAGTTTCCGCACCCAGGTGACCGCGCAGGTCACCATCACCCAGCCGCTCTTCCAGGGCGGAGCGATCCGCTCGCGGATCCGCCAGGCGCAGGATCAGAACAACGCAGCCCAGGCTGTAGTCGATGGCACACGCCGGCAGGCCTTCCAGGACGTCGTGCTAGCCTGGAACCAGCTGGCCTCCACGCGATTGGGAGTCATTGCGGGCAGCCGTCAGGTGCAGGCGGCGCAGATCGCCTTTGCCGGCATGGAACGCGAGGAGCGCTATGGGCTGCGCAGCACGATCGAAACGCTCAATGCCGAGCAGGAACTCGCTTCGGCCCAACTGACCCTGCTGTCGAACCGCTATCAGGAATATGTCGCGCGTGCCTCGCTCCTGCTGGCAATGGGCCGGCTCGACGCGCGGACCGTCAATTCGGCGATACCGGCCCGGGATCCCGAGGCCGAGTTCAAGAAGGTGCGCTGGCGCGGCATCTCGCCGACCGAGCCGGTCGCGATGCTGCTCGATCATGTCGGCTCGGCCAGCCCCTATGCCAAGCCCAAGCCCGATCTGCGCGGCGCCAACCAGCCCAAGCCGACAGGATCGCCGGCCATGCCCGCGGCGCTCGACAAGAGCTATACGCAGAAGCCGCTGGTCCCGATCACGCAAAGCCCGCTGGTCCCTGCCGACCAGCTTCCGTCGATCGTCGGCGACTATGGCACTCCGCCGCAGGACGACGATCCGCGATGAAAATTGCTCGCCGCCTGTCCGGCATATGTTAAGAGACTTGCGTCCCGGGCTTGACCCGAAGGCGCCAAAACCGGGATTGAACCTGCTCCGATGACGTCAGCCCTGTTCCAGAAGAACATCCTTACCGACGCCTTGAAGCAGGGTAAGAGTTCGTTCCTTTTCGCGGCGCTGTTCAGCCTCGCGAGCAACCTGCTCTATCTGACGCTGCCGATCTACACCAACCAGATCTATTCGCGCGTGCTGTACAGCCATAGCGGATCCACGCTGGCGGTGCTGACCGCCGGCGCGCTTGTCGTCTTCCTCCTGTCCGCCCTGCTCGACCATTTTCGCGCTGAGGTGCTGCAGAATTTCTCGATCGCCTTCGATCGCTATCTCGCAAGCTCCACCTTTGCGGCGCTGTTCGATCTCGTCGTCCGCCGCATGGGCGGTGCGCATGCGCAGGCGCTGCGCGACCTCGATACGGTGCGCTATGCCCTGGCGGGCCAGGCGGTCGGCGTGCTGTTCGATCTGCCGTGGATGCCACTGTTCCTGATCATCCTGTTCATCATCGATCCGTGGATCGGGGCGCTGACGCTGGTCGGCGGCATCATCCTGCTCATCCTCGCGGTGCTGCAGGACCGTGCGACGCACAGCGCACTGAAGGAGGCGAGCAACGCCGCGATCAAGAGCTATTCCTTCACCGACGCGGCGCTGCGCAATGCGGAAGTGGTGCGGGCGCTCGGCATGCTGCCCACGCTCGGCGCGGCATGGGCGCATTTCCGCCATACCTCGCTCAACATGGGACAGGTCGCCAGCCAGCGCGGCAGCTTTTACGGCAATGCCATCAAGTTCGTGCGGATGGTCATCCAGATCGCCACGATCGGCCTGGGCGCGTGGCTGGTGATCGAAGGCACCATATCGTCGGCGATCCTGTTCGCGAACATGATCCTGGCGAGCCGGGCGCTTGCCCCGCTCGATCGCGTGGTCGGATCGTGGAAGGGGCTCTTCGAAGCGGCACAGGCCTATCGGCGCCTCGAAAAGGTGCTGGGCGACTATGAGGCCCCCGTGCCCGCTACCCAGTTGCCGACTCCCAAGGGCCGGATCAACTTCGAAGGCGTCAGCTTCGCACCCGCGGGCGCGCCGGCGCTGATCCTGTCCGGCGTCACCTGCACGATCTTGCCGGGCGACATGGTTGGTGTGATCGGGCCGTCGGGCGCGGGGAAATCCACCCTGCTGCGCCTGATGGTCGGCATCTGGAAGCCGACGTCCGGCACCGTCCGGCTCGACGGTGCAGACGTCTATAGCTGGGAGCGCGGCGACTTCGGGCAGCAGGTCGCCTACCAGCCGCAGGATACCGAATTGTTCGCGGGAACGGTCAGGAACAACATCTGCCGCTTCCAGCTCGATGCGAAGGACGAGGACGTGGTCAGGGCGGCGCAGGCGGCGGGGGCGCACGAACTGATCCTGCGGCTATCCAAGGGTTATGACACCCAGCTCGGCGAAGGCGGCTCGGTATTGTCGGCCGGCCAGCGCCAGCGGGTCGGCCTGGCGCGGACGCTCTATGGCGACCCGAAGGTTATCGTGCTCGACGAACCCAATGCCAATCTGGACGCGGACGGCGAAGCCGCGCTCGCCGAGGCGATCAAGGGCCTGAAGGAACGCGGCGCGACGATCGTGATGGTTTCGCACAAGCCCAGCGTGCTCGCCCAGGCGGACAAGCTGATGCTGATCAGGAACGGACGGATCGAAATGCTTGGCCCGCGCGAGGAAGTGCTACGTGCCATGGCACCGCCGGCGCCGGCGGTTCCCGCCCAGCGTCCCGCCCTGCAGGAGGCCAAGCCATGAGTCTGCTCCCCGACCTGCGCAAGATGCTCGTTCGCGCCGAACCGCTGCCCGACGACGAGGATTCGGCCCGGGCCTATGCCGCCGGCACCTTGCCCAGCGACGAGGATGTGAGCCGCCAGATCAAGCGGCCGATCCTGATCGGCGGACTGGTCACGCTGTTGTTCGTGATCATCCTGCTTATCTGGGCCGCGGTCTTCTCGATCTCGGGGGCGGTGCTCGCGACCGGCGTCGTCAAGGTCGAGAACAACAGCAAGGACGTGCGCCGGCTCGAAGGCGGCATCGTCCGCCGGATCTTCGTCCGCGAGGGGCAGAAGGTCGCCAAGGGGCAGGTGCTGATCCGCTTCGACAACACCCAGGCCCAGGCCTCGGTGGATATCTACCAGAGCGTGGTGGACACCGCGCAGGCGCAGATCGCCCGCTTCCAGGCGGAATCGGTCGGCGCGTCCGGCATCGACTTCCCGCCGGAGTTGCTCGCCCGGGCCAATGATCCGCGCGTGGCCGGGCTGCTGGAGAGCCAGCGGGCGCTGTTCCAGACCCGCATGATGCTCTATCGCAGCCAGGCCATGGTGCTGAATTCGCAGGCCCAGCAGCTCGAAACCCAGATCAGCGGCATGCGGCTGCAGGCGCAGTCGGTCGACGACCAGGCCAAGCTGGTCAAGGAAGAGCTCGATGGCGTGCGCGAGCTCAGCCGCCAGGGCTATGCCCCCAACAGCCGGCTGCTCGCGCTCGAGCGCAGCGCAGTGCAGGTCAAGGGCCAGAAGGGCGCCGCACTGGCCGAAATGTCCCGCGCGCGGCAGGCGATCGGCGAGATCCGCCTCCAGATCGCGCAGCTCGAGGATCGCCACCAGACCGAGGTGGCGGACGGCATCCGCACCGCGCAGGACCGCCTGGCGGAAAACGCCCCGAAGCTGCGCGCGGTGATGGACCAGCAGCAGCAGACCGAGATCCGGGCGCCGGTCGACGGCTATGTGTTCAACCTGACCCAGTTCACCGAAGGCAGCGCCGCCGGCGCGGGGCAATTGCTGATGCAGATCGTGCCGTCCAGCGGGCGCATGATCATCTCCGCCGATGTTTCCCCCCGCGACATCAGCGACGTGCGGGTCGGCATGCCCGCGCGCGTCACCCTGGTGGGCTATAATCCGCGCACGGTATCCCCCGTCGAAGGAACGGTTAGCCTGGTGTCCGCCGATGCGCGGACGTCCGAGAAGACCGGCGCCAGCTTCTTCGTCGTCGAGATCACCGTTCCGGCGGCCAATGTCGCCAAGGCCGGCCCGAACGTGCATCTCGCGCCGGGCATGCAGGCGAGCATCGCCATCGTCACCGGGCAGCGGACGATCCTGCAATATCTGCTCGAGCCGTTCACGGACTCCATGCGGACGGCGATGAAGGAGCGATGAGCCTTTCGCCCAGGGTGGCGTTCCTCGTCGCGGGCGTGCAGAAAGGCGGCACGAGCGCGCTGTTCGAATATCTCCGCGACATGCCGGGGCTACAGCTCCCGGCGGTCAAGGAGGCGCACTTCTTCGACGACGAGACGATCGACTGGGGACGCCCCGACTATGAAGCCTATCACCGGCTGTTCGAGCCGGACGGACGGCTGCGCGGGGAAGCGACGCCGATCTACATCTACTGGCCCAACGCGCTCGAACGGATCGCCGCCTATAATCCGGCGATGAAGCTGATCCTGCTGTTCCGCGACCCGATCCAGCGGGCCTGGTCGCACTGGAAGATGGAATATGCCAAGGGCAAGGAACGCGAGCCCTTCGCATGGTGCATTCGCGAAGGGCGCGCCCGGCTGGAGCACGGCGACGCCGCCGCTCCGGGCTTCCACCGGGTGTTCAGCTATGTCGAACGCGGTTTTTATGGGCGGCAGGTCGAGCGGCTGCTGAGCCTGTTCCCGCGCGAGCAGTGCCTGTTCCTGCGCTCCGAGCAGCTACGCGAAGACCCGGCAGGCGCCCTGACGGCAGTCTGCTCGTTTCTGGGCCAGTCTCGACCCGCAGGCATCGCGCCTCGGATCGTCCATCCTGCGAGGGCTCGGCAATATCCATCCGAACTCCTGCCGTCGGACATCGCGATGCTGCGCGAACTCTATACACCTGATATGAAACTGTTTTCGCAGCTGACGCAGATCGATCCATCAGCCTGGACGCGCAACTGGAGCGGCCTAAATAAGGGCCAGCCCAAGGCCTTGGACGCGCAGCAACATCGGCAGGAATAGCCGGTTATCCGCGGCCGTTCTTCTTCACCGCTGGCGCGACAGCGCACAAACTATTAAGAAATTCCTCACCAATATCGCGAAATTTCGACCTTTGATGGTGACTCTGCTCGTCGCATCGCCTATCAGGAAAACGCAACACAAGCATCAAATCGGACGATGTCGAGCCTGCGCTTCGCTTTTTGCCTGTTGCGCGGTTGAGAAAGCTTGGCTAAGCAACGTTCTGGGCTTGCTCGATGAACCATGCCACGGGGGATCGGTTCACGAGCGGCAAGGGGCGCTTCCCGCTCGTGTAAACGGGAGGTGGCACGCTGCTTGCCCGGGTAAAGGTTCTACTGGAGGACTCTAATGGCTACTTACGTTTTCGAAAATCTGACGCAGGCTCAGGCCAACGCGATCACCGGCGCTGACATCATCGCCTTCTCGACCGCCACGGCGACCGCCGCCAATGTTGGCGTTTCTATTTCGTCTCCATCCGATACGATCCAGAACACGACGCTCACCGTCGGCAGCAAGTCGCTGTTTTTCGACGCGGCAGCGCTGAAGGCAATCTCGGTTGCGGGCAACCTCGTATTCAACGATGCCTCGGTACTGAACGTTGGCGTCAACACTGCGGACTCGATCACTCCTGCTGCCGGCGCTGTCATTCACCTGTTCGCGGGCAATGACTCGGTAGCTGCAGGCGCTGGCGCGGACCAGGTCTACGGCGGCGAGGGCAACGACACTCTCACCGGCGGTGCTACCGCAGCCAACCTGTTCGGCGGCAACGGCACCGACAGCCTCACCGGCGGCGCGAGCAATGACCATATCTATGGTCAGAGCGCATCGGGTGGCGCTGACGGTAACGACAGCATCAGCGGTGCCGCCGGCGGCGATTACGTGAACGGCAACGCCGGTGCAGACAGCATCGACGGTGGCGCCGGTTCGGATCGCATCCTCGGCGGCAACGGCAACGACACCATCGTTGGCGGCGCTGACAACGACACGGTCAACGGCAACCTCGGCAACGACACGATCGATGGCGGGACCGAGAACGACTTCCTCCGTGGTGGTCAGGGCACCGATTCGCTTTCGGGCGGCGCTGATGACGACACGCTGCTGGGCGATCTCGGCAACGACACCCTCTCGGGCGGTGCTGGCATCGACTTCGTGACGGGCGGCGCGGGCAATGACCGCTTCGACTTCACCGGCGCTGGAAATACCGGAGTTGGCACGGTCAAGTCTTACGACACGATCAACGACTTCGTTGATGGCGAAGACAAGTTCAACATCACCAGCGGTGGCTCGGTCTACGGCGACGCAGCTGCGGAAATCGTTATCGGCGCAGCCGGTGCGACGTTCACCACGGTGTCGGCGGCGACCGTTTACGCTCAGGAGCTCCTGGACGCGAATGCGAGCACCAATGACGTCGCAATCGTGAAGGTCGGTGGCGACACCTACCTGTTCTACGACTCGACGGGCACAACTGCTGCCATTGACTCGATCGTCAAGGTGCAGGGCATCACCGACACCTCGATCTTCACAATCGCTGACTTCGCCTAATCGAAGTCATCTCGATCGAGATGGAAGGGGCTGGTCGCAAGACCGGCCCCTTTTCTTTGTTGGATGCGAGGTCGCCCAGAGCCTCTAGCTGGACGTCGTGCAAATCGCTAAGCGATGCTGTGGAGGCGACCTAACATGGTAGCATGATCCTCCCCGACAGGTCATATATGAACGTTCAACTGATCGCTGCGCATTCAGCATTGACGCAAGGTCGTAAATCTGAGGCGGCCGACAAACTCATATCGGCAGTCACAGAAGATATTTCGTGCGGCATTCAGGCGTTCAGTCCGCTACTCAACCTCCTGCTGGAACTGGGTCGATACGAAGAGGGTGCGACGTGGGCCGCACGTGCGGTGGAAACAGCATCCAAAAACTATTCTTTTTGGAATCTCTACGGAGCCTTCTTGCGATTGAGCGGTCGCCGCCGCGAAGCTTTGAAGGTGTTCGATGCCGCGATAAAGCTGCGGCCCGGAGAACTCGCGGCTCACGTCAACAAGGGGCATACGCTCAACGATCTCGGCGAAGGCGCCAATGCGGAGATTATCTTCGCCAAAGCTATCCGGAAAGAGCCGCGCCTCTCGGAACTCCACCGCGGTCTCGCCAAGGCTCTTGCGCTCCAGCACAAGTTCAAGGAAGCTGATCGCCGCTTGCGCCAGGCTCTCGCGCTGAACAATAAGGATTGCGATTCCTGGCTCGACCTTTCGGCGGTTGCCTTCGAACGCGCCGATCTCGATGGGGCAATCGCGACGCTCAACCGCGGCTTGGCTGCGATACCCGACGACGGCCGTCTCGCTAAAGCAAAGGCTGTCATGCTTTGGAGTGCCGGCCGCGCCGGCGAGGCGGCAGCCTTCCTGACGGCCCTCTTGCCGCAACATGGCGATGCCGCTTGGCTACACCATGAACTCGGGAAATCGGTGGGCGCCATTAATCCGCAAGAGGCCACGGCTCACCATCGCCGCGCCATCCAACTATCGCCAAACAACGTTGAGTATCGTCTTTTTTTTGCAGAGCACCTCCTCAGATCCCCGGGCGACATCCAGGGAGAAGCTTTTGATTATGCATATAAAATACTGCTCGGCTGTCCTTCTAATGGAACGCAATCGGCTTCACAATGCCGGATCAGGTCGCAGATATTCAACCGTCTCGCCGATTTTGCTCGTGCATCGGACGTTGGGGATTTCCAGCAGCTCGGCCGGGTTTGGGCCAAGGCTGGGTTTCATACCGCCCTGCTCGATCATCTCTCGCGGGTGAAGTCTCGCGAAGATCGGAGGGAACTGATCCACCAGCATCGATTGTGGGGTGACCTCGTCGTGGAACGCGCAAAGCGCAATCCGATCACCCACCCTAGGACGCTTGCACCGAAGAACAAAAAAATCCGGTTGGGGATCATGTCTTCCGACCTTCGTGAGCATCCCGTTTCGTATTTTGCTTGGCCGCTGTTCGAACACGCTGATCGGGACCGATTCGAAATCTTTTGCTACTCCTTTTTCCGCGGCGATGAGCCGGGACGGATGCAGCGGCATATCGCATCCCATGTCGACGTCTTTCGCTGGAACCCGTTCATGAGTGACCGCGAGGCTGCGCAGATGATCGCTGATGATCAGCTCGACATCCTGTTCGAGCTAGGTGGCTCGACCCACATGAACAAGCTTGAGGTGATGGCTTGGAAGCCAGCCCCCATCTGCGCAAGCTGGCTCGGTTATCCGCATTCGGCTGGCCTGGACACGATCGACTATCTTCTCGTAGACCCTTTTCTCACACCGCCGGATCCGGACCTGCTGATAGAGCAGCCACTAATCATGCCTCGCAGTTGGGTTGCTATGAGCAGTCTGGCTTTTCCCGGAGATCATGTCATCGAGAGGCTGGCGCCGGTCGGCCGCAATGGCCACGTCACCTTCGGCACTGCTAGCAATCCCTATAAATATACCTCGTCGATGCTGTGCGCTTGGGCACGCATCGTGGCGCTCGTGCCAAATTCGCGCTTCATTTTTGTGAGGCCGGAAGCAGGTTCGAAGGTTTTCATCAGCAATGTACTAGCCGGCTTCGCTGCTGAAGGAGTTTCCCCCGATCGCATCGAGTTTCGCCCCGTCCGTGGCACTCACATGACGCATTATAACGATATCGACATAGCGCTCGACACCTTCCCGCAGACCGGCGGCACCACCACCTGCGAAGCCGCATGGATGGGGGTCCCCACAGTCACCCTTGTTGGGGAGGCCCTGTTCGAGCGGCTGAGCCATTCGATCCTGCAGAATACCGGCCTTGGCGATCTTTGCGCCAATACGACGGACGAGTTCATCGACATCGCCGTTCGGCTGGCCGGCGACACCGACCGTATCCAGTCGCTACGGATCGGCCTGCGCGATCAGATCAGGGCGAGCCCGCTGGGCCAGACCGAACAGTTCGCTCGGGATTTCTACGATCTCGTCCATCGCACCGTCGAGGCTCATGCCGGCAGCGCTCAGGATATCGTGTGATGTGCATTGCTATTCCCTCCCGTGCGATCCACCCGTAAGCGCGGCAAATCCGAGCGCTGAATGAGGACGGGAATGGATCCTAGGCTAGTCGCCGCCGACGACGCGATCAAACAAGGGCGTATTTCCCAAGCCGTCGATCTGATGGTCGGCGCGCTGAACGACGGGTGCGAAAGATCGCTCAGTCTGTACCGCGTCCTCCTGCGCAATCTGCTCACGCTGAAGCGTTTTAGCGACGGCGCCTTCTGGGCTGAGAAGGCAGTGGAATTCGAGCCGCGGAACTACGAGCTGCTCAATCTATATGGCATCTTTCTGCGGCGGTCTGGACGCCACCGGGACGCACTCCCTGTGCTCGATCAGGCGATTAAGCTCCAGCCAAACGACCCGGTCGCTCAGGTCAACAAGGGCAACATCCTCAACGACATGGCGGATGGCCCGGCCGCAGAAGCGATCTTCACCAAGCTGGTCCGAAGAAATCCCAAATCTGCGGAATATCAGCGTGCCCTGGCACGCGCGCTGCTCCACCAAAAGAAGCATGGGCCTGCGGCAATGCGGCTACGCCAGGCGATCAGTCTCAAGAAGGACGATGTCGATGCGTGGCTGGATCTCGCCGCCATGGCAAGCTCGCGGACCGAGAAAGCAGAAGCCCTTGCCACGCTGGATCGAGCGCTCAAGGCAGTGCCTGACGATCAGCGGCTCCTGCAGGCAAAGGCGGGCACCATGCGCCTGTTCAGCGACCACCGTGGAGCGGAAGCTTTTCTGCTTACCCTGATGCCGAAGTTCGGACACGCAGCCTGGCTCCACAACCAGATCGCCAAGACGGTCGCGGGCTTCGATCGCGAGAAAGCCAATATCCACCACCGCAAGGCGGTCGATCTCGAGCCTGCCAACTTCGAGTATCGCATGGCGCTGGCCGAAAGCATGGAGCGGACGCGCGGACCCGCAGAGGGCACCAATATCGATGAGGGCTACGCCGTGCTGAAGGGGAGCACGTTCCCGGAGCGACCGGGCAGCAGCGAAGCGAAGATCGCGATGGAGATCTTCAAGCGGGTCGCCGATTACGACGCCATCTTCCAGCTCGGCAGCTTCCAGGATCTTGGCCGAAGCTGGGCATTGACCGGCAATCATACCGCACTGCTGGGACAGATGCCGCGGGTGAAGAGCGCGGAGGATCGCGTCGAGCTGCTCCATCAGCACCGGMTATGGGGCGACACCGCCATAGAGCGTGCGCAGCTCGCGCCCATTACCTTTCCCCGGGATCCCAAGCCGACATCGAAGATCCGCATAGGCTTCATGTCATCCGATCTGCGCGATCACCCGGTCGCCTATTTCGCGCTGCCGCTGTTCGAAAACATCGATCGGGACCAGTTCGAGATCTATTGCTACTCCTTCTACCAGGGCGCCGCGGCCGGGCCGATCCAGCAGAAGCTTACCGGGCTAGTCGACGCCTTCCGCTGGCATCCCGACATCAGCGATCGCGACGCCGCGCAGATGATCGCCAACGACCAGCTCGACATGCTGTTCGAATTGGGCGGCGCGACGCATATGAACAAGATCGACGTCATGGCCTGGAAACCGGCCCGCATCACGGCGAGCTGGCTCGGCTATCCCCACTCGATCGGCCTGAGCACGATCGACTATCTGATGGTCGACCCGCATCTCTGCCCGCCCGATCGCAGCCTGCTGATTGAGCAGCCGCTGATCATGCCGCGTTCCTGGATCGCGATGAGCGACTATGCCTTCCCCGAAGGCCATGTGATCAATCCGGTCGCCCCGGTCCGCCGCAACGGGTTCATCACCTTCGGCACCGCGAACAACCCCTATAAATATGGGCCGGAGATGCTGCGCGTGTGGGCGCGAACGGTTGCGGCCGTGCCGAATTCGCGCTTCCTGTTCGTTAGGCCCGAAGGCGGGTCGCAGGCGTTCGTCCGCAATATCCGCGCGCGATTCGAGGCCGAGGGTATCTCCGCCGACCGGGTGCAGTTCAGCGCCGTGCGCGGCGCGCATATGCCGCATTACAACGACATCGACATAGCGCTCGACACCTTCCCGCAGACCGGGGGCACCACCACCTGCGAAGCCGCCTGGATGGGCGTGCCGACCGTCACCCTCGTCGGTCAGGCGTTGTTCGAGCGGCTCAGCTACTCGATCCTGCAGAATGCCGGCCTCGGCGATCTCTGCGCGGAGACATCGGAGCAGTTCGAAGATATCGCCACCTGTCTCGCTGCGGATCATGATCGCCTTCAGGCCCTGCGGACCGGGCTCCGCGCGCAGATCAAGGCTAGCCCGCTCGGCCAGACGCAGCAGTTCGCCAAGGATTTCTACGATCTCGTTGCCCGCACCGTGGGTTCGGAGTTGGGCGCTCAAGCCGCGGAAGGAATGATGTCCTTATCTTGACCCGTTCGTCCCGAGCGAAGTCGAGGGACAGTCCCAAGCCATGCGCGCGGTGTCTCGACTTCGCTCGACACGAACGGAGGAGTGGTGGGATCGGTCAAATGTCATGCTATCTTCAGCCGAGCCCCGACAGGTAGGCCTCGATCAACGGTAGCACCGGCCGCGCCGGGGCGCCCAAGGCAGCGAGGCGGGTGACCTCCAGGGTCTTTCCCGGTGCCGCTCCGTCGGTGCGGGTGAACGCGACGGCTCGGCCGTGCCGCGCGAACAGCTCGGCAATCTGCGCATTGGCGATCGTCTCGCCCCGCGCCACGTTGACGATCTCGTTCAGCGGGCTGTCGAGCAGCGCGTGGAGCGCGGTCGCGACGTCGGCGATGTGGATATAGTCGCGGGCGCCGGCCGGGCTGGAGTCGATCCGCACGCTGCGGTTCGCTGCCGCCGCGCGCAGCCAGTCCGACAGGAAGCCTTCGGCCCGCGCGTCCCACCCGAACACATAGGACAATCGCGCGACGACGCCGCGGCCGTCGGACCGGTGCAGCGCCAGATTCTCGCCCAGCAGCTTCGACAGCTCGTAGAGATGGGCGGGATCGGCGGCGTCGACCGATATGGGGCGATCCTCCCGGCCCAGCGCACCAGGCTGGCTGTCGTACAGCCGCGTCGAGGACAGATAGACGATCCGCTCGAACCGGGCGCTTTCGAGCAGCCGGGCGAACAGCACGACATGCGCCTCCACTGCCGCGAAGGGACGGGTGCGATAGTCGCCGGTCAGCCCGGCGCAGTAGAATATCCGGCCGAGATCGCGATCCCACAGCGCCGGATCATCGCGCGCCGGTACGAAGGGCTGGTGTCCCAGCGCCTGCAGGTGCCGAACGACCTGCGACCCGACGAAGCCGCTGCCGCCGATGACGGTATAGACGGTCATGCCGGCCGGCGCGTGCCGCGCCTGACGGCGGGGACACCGGCATAGAGCCCATAAGCCTCGATCGCGCCGCGCACCACGGACCCGGCAGCGATCACCGCCCCCTCGCCGATCACCGCGCCGTCGAGCACGACGACATTGGCGCCGAGCCAGACATCGTCGCCGATGACAATTCCGCCGCGGCTCGGCTGGAAACCCTGGTCGCGGATGCGGCGATCGGGATCGGCGAAAGCGTGGTTGGTCGGCGCCAGCGTGCAATTGGCCGCGATCAGCACGGCGTTGCCGATGCTGATGCCATTGCCGCTGTACAGGACCGTGCCCGAATTGATCGCGCAATCCTCGCCGATGATCACATCGCCGGTTCCGCCGGCCGGCTTAATCTTCACGAAGGAGTCGATCGTGGTGCGCGCGCCGATCACCACCTTCGATCCGCGCACCGACGGTTCGATGTCGGCCAGCTGCGATATCCGGGCGGTGGGGTCGATCGTCAGCATGGCGTCATCGCTCCGCATCGAAATCGGGATAGCCGGCATCCTGCCCGGATATCACCTCCGGCGCGGCGGGCCAGTCGATCGCGAAGGCCGGGTCGTTCCAGCGGACGCCACGGCCATGGCCGGGCTCGAACATCCGGTCGATCTGATAGAAGATGTCGGTCGCCGGCTCGAGCGTCAGGAAGCCGTGCGCGACACCTTCGGGGATCAGCAGCGCCCGGCCATTGTCGGCGGACAGTTCGGCCGCGGTCCAGCGCAGATAGCTGCTGCTGCCGGAGCGAAGATCGAGCGCCACGTCGAAGATCCGGCCGCGCACCACCCGCACCAGCTTCGCCTCGCCATAAGGCGCCGGCTGATAGTGCAGGCCGCGCAGCGTCCGCGCCGCGAAATTATGCGACAGGCTCGACTGGAGCGGCGTGAAGCCATAGCCCGCCGCCGCGAATTCGGCGGGGCAGAAGCTGCGCGCGAAATAGCCGCGCTCGTCGGCGATCGGCTCGAGATCGACGAGGGCAACGCCGTCGATGCCGGTCGCCGTGAAGCGCATCAGTCGAGGATCTCGACATGCGGCGTGGCGATGACGAACTTGCCACCCCAGTCGCGGATCACCGCCATCTGCTCCATGATCTCGCCCTTCAGGTTCCAGGGCAGGATGATCAGATAATCGGGCCGGATCCGCTCGACCTCGGACGGGGCGAGGATCGGGACATGGCTACCCGGCAGATAGCGCCCCTGCTTGTGGGGGCTGGCGTCGAACACGGCCTTGATCCGGGGAAATTTCACCCCGGCATAGTTGAGGAAGGTGTTGCCCTTCGCCGCCGCGCCATAGGCCGCCACGGACTTGCCCTGGCGTTCCGCCTCGCCGAGGAAGCGCAGGAAGCCGTCGCGCACCCCTGCGGCTCTCGTCGCAAATTGCTCATAGGGTACCCTGCTGCCCAGCCCCGCCTCTTCCTCGCGCGCGCGCAGGTCGAATAGCGCCAGCGTTTCCCGATGCGCCGACCCGGCATGCGCGCAGAACAGCCGCAGCGAGCCGCCATGGGTCGACAGCAGCCCGACATCGAACACCTTGAGACCGTTGGCCGCCAGCACTTTCTCGACCGCCAGCAGCGAAAGATAGGAGAAATGCTCATGGTAGATGGTGTCGAACTGGATCAGTTCGATCTGGGTGAGCAGGTGGGGGAATTCGAAGGTGAGCACGCCCTCGTCCTTCAGGACGATCGGAAAGCCGGCGACGAAGTCGGCGATGTCGGGAACATGGGCCAGCACATTATTGGCCGCGATCAAGTCCGCCCTGATGCCCCGCGCGGCAAGGTCCGCCGCCGTCGCTGCGTTGAAGAAGGATATCTCGGTCGGCACGCCGCGCTCGACCGCGGCCGCGGCGGTGTTCGCGGTCGGCTCGATCCCCAGCACCGGGATGCCCTTCTCGACGAAATGCTGCAGCAGATAGCCGTCATTGCTGGCGATCTCCATCACCAGCGAGTTCGCGTCGAGGCCGAGCCAGGGGGTCATCGCATCGGCATAGCGCTTGGCATGCGCCACCCAGCTCGCCGAATAGGAGGAGAAATAGGCATATTGATCGTCGAAGATCAGGTCGAACGCGACAGGATCGTCGACCTGGACGAGGAAGCACGCCTCGCAGACCCGCGCATGCAACGGATAATGGCGCTCGGTGCCGGCATCGAGCGTGGTCTGGCTGAGGTACGAGTTCGCCAGCGGCTGGTCGCCGAGATCGAGGAAATCGAGCGTCAACGGCGCGCGGCAGAAACGACAGGTGGCTATGGTCATCGAGACTCTTCGTAGCGGGAGATCTGTTCCTCGCACAGGGCGAGCGCGGCAGCGCCATCGGCGAGCCGGCGATACCAGTCAATCGTCCAGTCGACCGCGGCCGGCGCATCGAGCAGGCTGTCGAAGCCTAGCAGGCGCCGTGCAAGGCCGGTGTCGATGCCCAGCATGCGCGCTTCGATCGAGCCGGCATCGGGCTCGTGCCGCCACGCGCTCGACCCCATCGCGGCGGTTGCACGCATCGCGAGCTCGCCGACGGTCATCACCGGCCCGTCGGCACGGGGCCCAAAGTTCATCGCCCTCGGCAGCGCCGGATCGGTCGCGAGCCGCTCGGCATAGACGAGATAGCCGGCGACGCAGTCGAGCACATGCTGCCACGGCCGCGTCGCCTCCGGATGGCGCAGGACGGTGACCTCGCCAGCGCGCGCGGCGCGGACGATGTCGGCCATGATGCGGTCCCGCGAATAGTCGCCGCCGCCAATCACGTTGCCGCCGCGCGCGGTGGCCAGCGGTACGCCCGCCTGTTCGAAATAGCTCCGTGCGAAGCTGGCAGTGACGATCTCCGCCGCTGCCTTGGACGCCGAATAGGGATCCTTGCCGCCGAGCGCGTCGCCCTCGGCAAAGGCCCGGCCGGTCTCCGCGTTGGCATAGACCTTGTCCGACGTGATCACGAGGATCGCCCCGGGCGCGGGCCCGTTCCGCAGCGCGTCGAGCAGATGGGCCGTGCCCATGATGTTGGTCGCAAAGGTGGCGATCGGATCGCCGATCGACGCACGCACCAGCGCCTGTGCCGCCATGTGGAGAACGATATCGAAGCGCTCGTCCGCCAGCGCGGCGCTGACGGCATCCTTGCCGCGCAGGTCGACGACGCGGTGATCGACCAGATCCGCCACGCCGGCCAGCTCGAACAGGTTGGGACTCTCCTCGGGCGCCAGCGCGAGGCCCGTCACCCTGGCACCCATCCGCGCCAGCCAGATCGCCGCCCAGGCGCCCTTGAAGCCGGTGTGCCCGGTCAGCAGCACGCGCTTGCCCGACCAGTAATCCCGGCTCGGCCGCGTCATTCCCAGGATCGCCAGGGCGCGCGACCGTTCGACCAGAGCGTCTCCAGCTCGTTCTTGTCGCGCAGGGTGTCCATCGCCTTCCAGAAGCCGAGATGGCGATAGGCCATCAGCTGCCGATCGCGCGCCAACCCCTCCAGTGGTTCGGCCTCAAACGGCGTCGCGTCACCAGCGATGCGGCCGACCACTTCCGGCTGCAGCACGAAGAAGCCGCCATTGATCAGGCCATTGTCCCCCGGCGGCTTTTCGATGAAGCAGTCGACCTGATCGTCGCTGAGCGCGAGCGCGCCATAGCGGCCGGGAGGCGACACCGCCGTCACGGTCGCGTCGCGGCCATGCTGCCTGTGGAACGCCGCGAGCGCGGTCAGGTCCACATCGGCCACGCCATCGCCATAGGTGAAGAAGAACGGCTCACCGGGGGTCAGATAGGGCTCGACCCGCCTGAGCCGCCCGCCGGTCATCGTGTCGGTGCCGGTGTCGACCAGCGTCACCCGCCACGGCTCGTGGTTGGTCGCATGATATTCGACCGAACCCTTGCCAAGGTCGACGGTCAGGTCGGCATTGTGCAGCACATAGTTGGAGAAATACTCCTTGATGACATAGCCCTTGTAGCCGAGGCACACGACGAAATCGTTGAAGCCGTGCTGCGAGAACAGCTTCATGATGTGCCAGAGGATCGGCCGGCCGCCGATCTCGATCATCGGCTTGGGCTTGAGGTGGCTCTCCTCCGAGATGCGCGTGCCCAGCCCGCCGGCCAATATCACCGTCTTCATGGTCGGTCCCCCGTGGAGCTCGTCAGGCGATGCGCTTGACGAAGGCATCGGGCCAATAGGTCACGCGCTTGGCGACGGCGCCCTCGTTGAACGGGAAGGCTGGCTCCTCGATCACGAAGCGCGGGTCTTCGGCGACGAAGGCGTGCGCCGCCTGTTTCGGGTTGTTCCAGGTCCAGTCCGCCTCGGTACGCGGTCCGCCGGCGACCTGTTCCATGATGCCGTCGGTCGCGACGATATAGCTGCCGATTCCGACCAAGGGGGCATAGGCGCGCAACTCGTCGAGCACATGGCCCTTGCTGTGGTTCGAATCGAGCACCACCAGCACCGTTTCGCCGGGCTTCACCAGCGCCGCAGCCTGCGCAACGATCTCGGGCGCGGTCGACGATCCTTCGAGCAGTTCGATGCGTTTCTTCATCGGATGGGCCTCGATCGCGTCGCGATTATGCGGGCGGATCTCGATGTCGATGCCGACGACGCGCCCCTTGCCCATCGCCTCGAACAGTGACGCATAGAATATCAGCGAGCCGCCATGGGCAACCCCCGTCTCGATCAGCACATCGGGCTTGAGCGCCCAGATCACCTCCTGCAGGCGGATCATGTCTTCGGGCAGCTGGATGATCGGACGGCCCATCCAGGCGAAGCTGTAGACATATTTGGAATCCCAAGTCGCCCGCACCCAGGCGCGCGACGCCGCGTCGAAGCCCTCGGCGGTCGCAAGACTGTGGCGAACCTCGCTATCGCCATCGCGCACGATGACGATGCCCTGCTCCTCGTCGATGGTCGTGATCAAAACTCGGTCCTTCCAAATGTCGTCATGGCCACCCCATTATCCACACTTGCCGCTTTGATGAAGCAGTAAGCGCATCAGTGGCGGTCAACCGGATGCGACCTGGTCTATCACCGCCATCCACGCGGGCAGCCCGACGCCGCGGCTGTCGAAGCGGGAGACCGCGGTCTCCCGCGCGGCCCTGCGCATGGCGAGAAATGCCGCCGGCTCGCGCACGGCGCGCACCATCGCCGCGGTCAGTGCGCCGATATCGAAGAAGTCGTTGAGCACGCCATCGACGCCGTTCGTCACCGCATCCCGCACCGGCGCGACATCGGAACCTAGAATCAGGCACTCGCACGCCATCGCCTCTAGCAGCGACCAGGACATGATGAACGGATAGGTATAATAGACATGGGCCCAGGAGATCGACAGCGCGTCGATCATCCGGCTGTGCTCGACATAACCAAGGAAATGAACCCGGTCAGGATCGAGCCTGTCGCCGACCTCCGCGAGCATCCGATCCTTCCATTCCTGGCCATCGGGCAGCACCTGGCCGTAGGAAACCCCCTTTTCATCGCCGATCAGCACGACATGCGCGTCGGGACAGGCGGCGAGGAATTCCGGCAGCGCGCGCATGAAGACATGGAAACCGCGCAACCGCTCGAAGCGGCGATTGATGAAGGTAATGACCGGCGTGGATGCGTCAAGGCGGCGTCCGTTCGGGAGATCCAGCACCGCGTCGGGACGGCGGCGCGCGCGTCGGGTGTCGATGCCTTCGTGGATGATGTCGATCATCGGCTGGAAGACGGGCGGAAAGCTGTTGGCCTGAAAAGGCGTGGGGCAAACGATCCGGCTGCCGGTCGAGAAGGCCAGCGCCTGGGTCGCATTCTTGGCGTGGATGCGCAGGTTTTCACCGAAGTTCAGCGCGTCGAATTCCGGATCGAAATCGGTGTCGAGCCCCTTCGCCTGATAATAGAGCTCGCCCAGCAGGATCTGCGGCGCATCGGGGAAGACGCTGCGCAGATGCAGTGTCTCTCCCCATTGCGGGTGCGCAATCACGAGATCGGGAACGAAGCCCCGCTGCTTCAGCTCGGCGGCAGCACGCACTGCGGCGGTGCCACGAATCATATCCGCCTCCGCGCGCACGGCCTGATAGAATATATCCGGAGTCGATCCACGCCCGGCCTGCCAGCGCGCAAGCGGCACCCCGTCCATCGGCTTCGCCGTCGGCCCACCGATCGCGACCACCCTGTCGCCGCGCTCGAGGAGGGCTTTCGTGATATGGACGAACTGGCCGGGGAAGTTCTGGTGGATGATCAGGATGTTGCGGCTCGCCATGGACAGCCCGTTCCTCCACCAAGTCCGAAGCGCCATCGATGACCCTGCGTTAGCGGCGGACGGGGCGATTGACTAGGCCGGGCTTGCGTTAGAGCACCACCGCGAACCGCTGCTCGATTACCGTCTTTCCACCCCGCGTCACCACATAATGCGCGGCATAGCGCCCGGCCGGCCAGCCCGCTGCCGGCCGCTTCTTGCCAGCGAAGATCAGCCACTGCGCCTTGTTGCGATCAAGCGGCTGGGCGCGATTCTCCGACAATATGGTGCCGTCGGGCGCGGCGAGGCTGAGAATCTGGACGTCGCCGCCTTGCAGGCCGATCGCGCGGACGAAGGCGACGAGCGCGGGCGCATCCCGGCTCGGGCGCGGCAGCTGGTCGGCGCCATTCTCCTCGACCGCAGCCATCGCCACGGGTCCGGTCGCAAAGCCTGAATTGAGCACTTCCCCCGCCCAATACGCGTCGGCCAGTCCGGCAGACGGCGCCCACAGGTTGCGTCCGCCGCCGCACGCGCCGGGCTTCGCTCCATAAGCGAAGGGATCGATCGCCTTCCCCGCCTGGCGGACGATGAAATGAAGATGCGGGAACTCGGCGTCGCCGGACATGCCGACCTTGCCCAGCGGCGTGCCGGCCTTCACCGCCTGCCCCGGCTTCACCGCCAGGCTGCCGCGCAGCATGTGGCAATATTGGGTCTGCACGCCCGATCCGTTGTCGATCACCACGCCGTTGCCGCACTCCCGGCCGGCGACCGAGGCCGGGCCGGCGATCTTCACCGATATGTCGGGCATGCCGTCCCGCAGGCTGAGCACCGTACCGTCCGCGGCCGCCAGCACGGCGACGCCGCGGCGGGCATCGGCCATGCTCCTGATCCGAAAATCGGTGCCGTCATGCTTGTCATAGGTGCGGGCGCCGCAATGATAGTCGCCTATGCCGGGCGTCGGGTCGATATCGACATAATGCTGGATCGCGCAGTTCTGGCCGATCCTGCAGGCGATCGGCAGGGCCAGCTGCGGGAGATCGCCATCGGCTGCGAGCAGGAAAGGCAGCGCACCAAGAGGCAGCAGGCCGAGCCTCATGTCACCGGCCTGCCCGCCGGCATTCGCGTCGATGCGCCCGGCTATCGCCGCAGCGCCTCGAGCCGATCGACCAGCGCAGAAGCGGTGGCGGCGACACTGCGCTTGTCCCAGACATAGGCCTGCGCAGCGAGCGCACGGCGCGCGGCTTCCCCGCGATCGTCCAGCACCGCGCGCAGCGCATCGAGCCAGCCCGCCGCATCGACGAACAGCGCATGCCGGCCGAGCAGCGGATCGGCACGATAGGCGGGGCCATCGCTGAGCAGCGGGAGGATGGCGAGCGCGGCATAGTCCAGAGCCTTAATGTCCGACTTGCAGCGATTGAACGCATTGTCGGCGAGCGGAGCCAGACCCAGGTCGAACGGTCCCTGCGCCCGCAGCCAGCGCACGAAGCGGGGATAGCTGACATCCTCCGCCGATGGCACCAGCCGGTGCAGCCAGGGCGCCGACGCCAGATCGGGATCGATGCCGATGACGGTCAGGTCGAAGGCATCGCCGCGCTCGGCATGCAGCGCGTCGAGCGCCGGGCGGATCATGGCGAAATCCGCGCCATGGGTGTGCGTGCCCATATAGACCATGCGGACCTTGTCGCCCGAGAAGGGGGCGGGCCGCTGAGCCCGCCAGTCGCGCCACAGCCGGGGATCGAGCGCATTGGCGACGATCGCGCTGCGCGGCGTCAGCCGGGCATAGGCCTGGGCGAGCTCGAGCGTCGAGAACCATGTTTCCGCCGACGCCGCGATCACGCGATCGAGGGCCGCATTGAGTGGGCGATACAGGCCGTGCTCGGGATGGTCCGCATCGATAAGGGTGAAGGCGTCGTCCACATCGGCCACCAGCGCCGCGCCGAGTTCGCCCAGCCGCCGCACCACGGCGTCGACCGCGGCGACCGACGGCAATGCGGTGCGCTGGACGATGCAGACGTCGCAGTCCGGAACCGGATCTTCGGGCGCGCCCAGGGTCAGGCGCACGCGCTGCGCGACGCTCTCGTCGGTCAGCGGCGCGACCAGGCGGATATAGGCCGAGCTCTGCGGTCCGATCGTGCTGTGCCGGGCGACGACATGGACCCGCAGCCGATCGTCGAAGTCGGGCGCGGGCGGCGGGAATGGCGACGGCAGGCCGAGGATCGCGAAGGCGTCGCCGACGAAGCTGCGGGCGCGCGCATCGAAGCCATGCTCTTCATGGACATAGGCGGCCGCAAGCTGCGCCGCCTTCGGATCGTGCGGCCGTGCGAGCATCTCGTCGACCGCCGCCGCCAGCTCGGCCGGGCCGGAGACCTGCGCCACCGCATCACCGAACACGGATGCCATCGACGGCACCGGATCGGAAACCACCCTGCCCCCGCTGCCGACGGCATCGAACAGCCGGTTCGAAAGCAGCCCGAAGGCGCGCATCGATGGCCAATGGTCGTTCAGCACCACGCCCGCCGATGCGTAGAGTGCGCCGAGATCGCGATTGTCGATATTCTTCGCCCGCACCAGTCCGGGCGGCACGCGCCCTTCCCAGCCATCGCCATAGATGACGGGCGGCCTGCCGGCCTCGATCGCCCAGCGGACGATGTCGCGCTCGACTCCGCGCGAATTGCCGACGAACACCACATCCGGCGCGGGCGGGGCATCGCGGGGGTGGAAGCGCTCGGGATCGGTCGCCTGCAGCATCGCCGCGACCGGCGGCCGGACGACATGCGCGAGCAGCGCCGCGTGGGATTCCGACGCGGCATAGACCCGGCTGTAGCGGTCATATTCGTCGAAGCCGACCTGGTCGGGATGGCTGATGTTCCACAGGAAGGCCATCTGGCCGGCGCGCGGCTCATAGCCGATCAACCCGCGCAGCACGATCACCAGATCCTCGCTGGCGATGGGATGACCATGCCAGCCGCCGCGGAAGTCGATCCGCGCGCGGTGACCGAGCCGCTCGATCGCCGCCGCCAGGCTCTCCGCGAAATGATAATCGCCCCACGCCGCCTTCTCGTCCTCGGGCGCGGCGATCTTGATCGCGACGTTGAGCTTCAGCTGCGCCGCCAGTGCGTGCGCGTCGCGCCCGGTCGGCAGCCCCAGCTTGTTCTTGACGCGGACCAGTGCCTGGAAGGCAGCAGGCTCGCTCACCGTGATCCGGCCCCGGTCGCTCTTGGCGTCGTGATATTCGCTGCCGACGAACGGCGCATAGCCGACCGGCCGGCCCTTGCCGTAGCGCAGGATCAGGTCCCAATCGACCATCCGCCGCAGATTGCGATCGAACAGGCCGAGCTGGTCGACCAGTGCCCTGCGATGGCAGAAGGCGTTGAGGTCGACATAATTCTCGGCGAGGCAGGCTTCCCAGTCGAAGTCGTCGCCGCGATAGCCGGTCAGCTGGTTGAGCTCGTCGCGCAGCGCGATCCCCGAATAGGCGACGTCCAGGCGCTGCGACGTCATGAACAGCGCCATTACGTCGAGGAACCAGCTCTTCCAGCTGTTGTCGCTGTCGAGATAAGCGACGATCTCGCCGGCCGCGGCCTCAAGACCAAGGTTGCGAGCGGCGCTGACGCCGCCATGGGCGCCCTTGATGACGCGCACGCGCGGATCGCTGGCGAAGGCGGCGGCGATCTCGGCAGTACCGTCGGTCGAGCCATCGTCGACCACCAGCAGTTCTAAATGCCGATGGCTCTGCGCGAGCACCGAGCGAATGGCGGCGGCAATGCGGTCGGCCCGGTTATAGGCGGGCATGACGACGCTGATCAGCGTCTCGTCGGCGTCGCGCCGTACCGTTTCGGGCAGGCCGGTCATCTCGCGCAGGAAGGCTTCTTCTCGGGCGATGTCGAAATGCCGGTAGAAGCGCCGCGGCCGCTCGTCGGACGTCTCGTAGCGCGGCCGGCTGACCGGGATCGCCAGCCTGCCCTCGGCCGCGCCGATCTCCAGGAAATGCTGCAGCGGATCGCCTGCAACATCGTCATAGCTCTTGCGGTAGAAGACACCGTCGAACAGCGGCCCGGTCGAGCGGCCCTCGGCCGCGCCATGATGGATATAATGGCGGAGCGGATGCATGCCCGCCGCATGCACGTCGGCGTGGATGCTGTTGTACCAGCTGCTCGAGAAATAGAGGTTGGGATCGAGCGCGTCGGCCTCGCGGCCACGGCGGATATAGTCGATCAGCGGATTGTGGGTCGCGATCAGCGCCGACAGATCGGCATCGGGCGGCCCGACGCCCAGCCCCGCCGCATCGACGAGGGTCTGGATCACCGGCTCGTGCGACGGTGTGCCCGGCGCCTGGACGAGTTCGATGCAGCCATCCTCGACCAGCCCGATCTTGCCACCCAGCCCAAGTGGAGCGAGGCCGAACAGCCGTTCCACCGCGTGGCCGAGCGCGCCGTCGCGCTGCTGGCTGATCGTCCCGGCCTCGCCGAAATCGGCCAGCGCAGCGACTTTCTCCAGCAGCGTGCGGCGCGCCCAGAAGAAGGTGCCGGCGAAGAAGCCCCAGTCGGCAGGCGGATAGGCCGGCGCCACGAGGCGCGGCGCCAGATCCGACAGCAGCTCGGCATTGCGGAACAGGTGGCTCGCCACCGACTTGTAGAGCGGCTTCGGTCCGAGCAGCGAGAGATCGGGATGCGCGGCGAATGCGGCAACGACGTCGTCGACCAGCGCCGGCGACGCGATCATGCCGTCATAGGCAAGCTGGCGCCACTCGGGCGCATAGCCCGATCCGCCCTTCTTCGTGTGCAGCTTGCCGATCAGGTCATAGCCGCGCTCGGCCAGCATCGGCAGCAGCTCGAACAGCGGGCCGATGTCCCACCCGCGGTTGCCGACTGCGACCAGCTCCGCCTTGCGCGGCAGCCGGTCGAGTGCGGCCAGCACGCTCTCGTCGAGGACGACGCTATGGGTGACGAAGATATCGACCGCTGCGCCCAGCGCCGCGACCCGATCGATCAGCTCGACCGCCACCTCCGGATAGAAGAGGTGCAGGACCAGCGCGGCCTTCATCGCCCGCCTCCCGCCGCGAGCCGCCGCGCCATCTGCCGCGCGTAGAAGCCAGTGTCGAACAGCGGGTGCGGATTATCGCCCCTGGCCGCGCCTATCGTCAGATAATGCTCGATCGGGTCGAGCCCGCTGCTCGCCGCGTCGGGATAGCTGGCGAGATACCAGGCCTCGTCGAACAGCCCGCTGTCGCGGATCATCGCCACCGCCTCGGCATGCGGCGGGGTCGGCGCGGGCATCGACTGCGGTGGGGGCGTGACGTTATGCGGCTCGGCGGGCGTGGCGGGGATCTCCGCGGCACCCGTTCGGCGGTGGCGCAACTCGTCATGTATGATGTCGTCGGCAAGCCACGGAACCGCATCGAGCCGCGCATAGGCGGCGTCGAGCGCTGCGCGAGCCGTCTCGTCGTCGCGGTCGAGCATGGCCTCCAGCCCATGCCGCACCGCCTCGACGATAGCGCCAAGGGGCTGCTCCAGGTTCGACGCTGCATCGCCATGGTGGCGCAGCGCCGGATCGAGGAAATTGTCGATCGCCTCCGCCGTTTCGCCCTCCGGCATCTCACCGCCGGTCAGCGGCAGCAGCCGGCGAGCGGCATCACGCCAGTCGCCGAGCATCGCGTCGAAGTCTATCACCGTGCGCATGAGGCTGCGGCTGGCGCGCTCGGCCTCCATCATGTGCCGCAGCCACAGGAGATGCGCGAAGGCCGAGCTGGTGCCGTCGCGGCTGGCGATCGACCGGGCGACCGCAGCCGGGTTGCGCAGCATCAGCACCGCGCGCGCGGCGATGCCATGCTCGGCCAAGGTCTCGACGATGGTCGGCACGAACCGGCACTGGCGCGGATCCTTGATCGCCATCAGCCGCGCGTCGCCGAACGCGGCCGTCACGGCCTCCCAGATCCGGTCCTTGCGCGAGCGTAGCGCCGAAGCATCGAGCCTGGAGAGATCGAGCGGACGCGGATCGAACCAGCTGGAACGGGCGACCCGCAAAAGCTGGTCGTCGGCCTTCACGATGGCCTCCGACTCCCAATAGCCGCGCGCATTGTCGGCGTGCGCGTCGATCGCATCGGCAGGCAGCGCCGCGCCGAGATGGCCGATCAGCCGCGCGAGCGCCGAAGTACCGCTGCGATGCATGCCGAGCACCAGGATCGCGGTGCGCGCTTGGCTGTTGTCGGGCCGCCCCAATCTCGTCTCCGTTGCCGTCGCGGCGACGGTTAGCGGCTATGGCCGGACCGGGGAAGACTATTCGTCGGGCGCGTCCAGCATGGCTTCGTCGCACATGACCTCGACCCATCGCCGCGCGGCGGCCACGGTCGCATCGGGCGCTTCCGCCTTTAAAGTCGCCGGTGCCGGCGCCTCTATGCCGGCGGCGTGGCGCAGGAACACCGACATGACGTGCGCCACCCCTTCCTCGGTCACGTTGCGCAGGTCCTCGGCGAAGTAGCGCGCACCCGCGGGAGCGCCGGTGATGATCTCATAGGAGGGGAAGTAGAAGACGCCGGGATGGTCCTCGGCGATCTCCTGCGCCGCGGCCCGGAGCACCGACTTCGAATAGGTGGTCGCGGCGAGCACATGGTTGCCGCTCGCCGTCGCCGCCAGCGGCACCGGCGAGACGGTGAGGATGATGCGCGCACCCGGATTGACGCCGCGAAGCCGCGCGATGAAGGCGGCGAGATCGCTCACGACCTCGCCCGTCCGGAAATTGTGGAAGCGGTGGCGGCCGGCGTCGAACACCCCGCCCGACACGCCGGGACAAAGCGGAAACACCGCTCCGTCGACTGTCGACACCCATCCTTCGGTCAGCCCCAGGGTGAAGACGAAGACGTCGAGCGTCTCGAACATCTCCCGGACGCGGGACAGGTGATGGGTACGATCGGCGCGCAGTTCGGCCTCGCTCGCGAAGCCGCCCGGCTCGATGGTCGGGCGAAACGGGTCGACCACCCCACTGCCGTCGGGCGCGGGCCAGATATCCTCGGCCGGGGTGAAGGCGCCATAGGCCCGGTCGAACAGCTGGAGCAGCTGCCGGGCAGTGTAAATGTTGCCGTAGCGCGCGCTGTACAGGCCATAGCCGTGGCGCTCCGCGACATGCGGCGGCACGATCGGGTGCGCGCTCTCTGTGACCAGGAAATCGAAGCCGCTGTTCTTCAGGTGGCGGGCGATGTTCTGCGCAAAGCAGCTTCCCGCGGTCGCGACCTTGTCCTCGCGGGCGAGGGTGAGGAAAGCGCCCGCGACCGGATCGATCGCCGGGCCTTTGCCAGCCACCGAGCGGCGCCAGAACGCCGTGGCGGGCATGTCGCGATAGGGATGGGACGTCACATCGCCTCCAATCCGCGGATCACCGCTTCGCCATAGGCGGCATTGCCATGGGTCGCATCACCGGCAAGATGCGGCAGCAGGAAGCCGTTGTCATCCTGCGTCTCGCGCGGAACGGGCAGGAAGCCCAGCCCCAGTTCGGCGCAATAGCCGGCGATGATGCGCGAATGGAGCCGCCATATCTTGTAGCGCAATCCCGGCGAAGCGACGCCCAGCGCCGCGATGCCGCGATCCTTGAAATAGGCATCGGCCTGTGCGGCGATAGCGGCGCTGTCGGCCAATGGCGGTGGGGACTCGAGCTGGATGGCAGCGCCGGCCACCCGCCTTATCGCACGCAGCCGGGCTCGATCGCGCGCCAGTCCGTTCTCCAGGGCAGCGCGGACCAGCGCCTCCGAAAGAGGCTCGGCTTCGGGATCGAGCGGCGGCCCGTCCTCGCCGGACAGCAGGAAGTCATAAGGTCGGGGGTGGCGAATGAGCGCGAAGCCGTTGTGGACATTGCCGCCGCTGGCCGATGCGACCAGCGGGTCGTGCCGCGTGATCTGATCGCCGATTGCCTCCGCCAGCGCGGGAGCGAACCTGGCCTCGTCGCCGTCGCCGACCAGTTCGGGCGCATATTGCGGTTCGATCGTGTGGATCACGCGGGTCCGCAGCCGCTCGGGATCGGCCTCGCGCCGTATCTTCGCCGCCGCTCTTATCGCCGCGACATGGCTCTGGCCTATGACGAGGATGGCCCGGCTCATGGCACGACGGTGGCCCCGCCGAGGACATGGTCGCTATCGAACGGCAAGATCGCGATCTCTACCGACGACGCACCGGCCGCGGCGGCACGCAGCCGCTCGCGCGGCACCGCCAACGAGAAGCCATGCCGTCCGTCACCAAAGCCGTGCGGCACCAGATCAGGCCGATCGCGATCGGCGACCGCCACGCCGAGCGCCTCCCGCCCCAGCCGCGCCTCGATGGCGAGCTGCGCTGCGGGAAAGGCGCGGGCATGCGCCCAGCCTTCGAAGATCACCGTGTCGCCGTCGGCGCGGACGTCATCGAGGCAGCCATCCACCGCCGGCCGCGGGAAGGCCGACATTCGAGGCGCGAGGGCCGGACCGCCGACCTTCGCCGGTTGTACCATCCCGCTCTCCTGGAACATCGCCACCACCAGGCCCAGCATGCTGATCCCGTCGAAATAGTCCAGCCGCCGATTGCGCAGCCGATCGAGCACGGCGTCGCGATCGACCGATTGCCATAGCGCCAGATCGCCTTGCGCCTCGATCGTCGCGACCAGTGCGGCACGGATTGCGGGATTGTGGTTGATCGAGAATTGCCAGTTGCCGAACACCGGCGGCGCCCCCGCGCCCGGCAGGACAGGATCGGTCTGCGGCGCGTCCGGGCCCAGCCGCGCATCCCAGCGCTGCAACGCAAAGGGCAGCGCCAGCAATTCCGGGGCGCAACGCTCGATGATCCGATAATGGAGGAGCTCGATCTTGCGCTCCTCTGGCGTCAGCCGGAAGGCGAGCCGCAGCAGCGCCGGCGCGCCGAGCGGCACCACCGGCTGGCGCTCGAACGATTTGATCGCCCGGATCGCCCCGAGCCAATTGGGTATGCGATTGCGGTAGTAGAAGAGGTCGGGAAGATCCGCCTCGGACGCGCCGTTGCGCCGTGACTGTTCCATCTGTCCGGCAAGCTGCACCGCAAGCGCCTCGCGCGCCTCGGCCCGTAATATGCCCATCGGATCGAACGGCGCCTGCAGCCGCACCATCGCGATCGGATCGAGCCCTTCTGCCGGCAGCGGCTTCTTCGAATAGGCCTTGAGCACTTCGCCCATATGACCGGTGATCAGCGTCTCGGTGGCGATCCGCTCGCCGAGGATCAGGTCCCAGCCGCCAATCATGCCGTCGGTTTGCCAGCTCTGCGCCATCAGCTTGTGGAAGAAGCGCTCGTCCGTCCAGTGCGCCGGTTCATCGCTGCCATGCGGCGGCTCGCGCCGATGGGGAAGGCCCAGCGCCGCGGCGATGCCCGCGCCGGCAATCACGTCGGGATGCCCTGCATAGCCTCGGGTGAACAGCCGCAGCCTATCTTTGAGACCGCTCGCCAGGCACAAGGCGAGGATCACCCGGCTGTCCTTGCCGCCGGTAATCGGCAGGTCGATCGGCCCGTCCGCGGCGATGCCGAGCTGGATCGCCGCCTGGGCCTGGGCGATCCCCTCGCCGAGCATGGCATCGAGCGCCGGTGACCAGCCGCGCCCCTCCTCGAAGCGGACGATCGGAGATGCTGACGGATGGCTGGCCATGCCGTCCGGCCCGAAGCTCAACAGCTGCTCCTGCGCGAGCTGCGTCACCGCGCGATAGGCGGTGGCGGTGCCGACGCGATAACCGATCGCGGCGAGCCAGGTCAGGCCTGACGGATCCGCCATTCGGTCGCCGAGCACTGCCGCTACCAGCCCGGCGCGATTGGCCAGCACCGGCGTTTCGGCGGGTCCATGGAACAGCTGATGAAGTCCCGCCTGATCGGAGAAGGCGGTGAGCGTTCCGTCGGGATGCAGCCGCGCTACGGCATATTCCCCGGCGATGTCGTCAGGCCATGGCGCGCCGGGATGATCGAGCAACTGTGCCACCGCCGCGGCATCGAGCAGCATCGGCCGTCCCGAAACGATACGCCAGATCAAGCCATGGATGACACACACACCCTCACCGGGCTGCTGCCATAGCTGCTGGGCGGCCGAGTAGAAGTGCGTGCGAGTCGCGAAGGTGGCGAAATGCCAGCGGCCCAAAGCCGTTTCGACCTCGCCTCCGACGGTCGATTCGGGGGCGACATGGACCTCGCGCAGCAGCAGTGAATGAAGATCACCAGCCGTGAGGCCGGAAGCAGCCGGTTCCCGCCAGAAGACAAATGAAGCCATCGCCAATGCCTTAGCAGCGGGTATCGGACGAATCGAGCGGGGCGCGGAAATCCGCCAGTTCTCCAGAATCGAATAACCCGGCTGTTAGGCCGGGTTATTCTCTGGAGGATTCTGACTAATGACCTTCTTGGTTTAGCCCTTCGCCCCGACAAAGCAAGCGCGAAAGCGCAGAAGGGCACAAAGTTTTGCCCATGCGGATGGTGCGGGCGGTCGGAATCGAACCGACACTCCTTGCGGAACCGGATTTTGAGTCCGGCGCGTCTACCAGTTTCACCACGCCCGCACGGCGCTGAGCTATAACGCCTCGGTCGCGGCGTGCAACCGCTCAGCGCGCCAGCGCCGAGCGAATGATCGCTTCGTAGATATCGGTCAGCGCGTGGAGATCGGCGATGGCCACGGCCTCGTCCAGCTTGTGCATCGTCGCGTTGCACAGGCCGAACTCGACCACCGGGCAGAGCCGCGACAGGAAGCGCGCGTCGGAGGTGCCGCCGGTGGTCGACAGCTCCGGGGTGAGGCCGGTCACCCCGGCGATGGCGTTCGAGATCAGCGCCGAGAAATCGCCCGGCGGGGTGATGAAGCTCTCGCCGGAGATCACCGCGCGGATCGTCGCGGCGGGGGCGTTCGCCGCGACCGTCGAGCGCACCAGTTCGACCAGCTGTGCGCCCGTATGCTCGTCGTTGAAGCGGATGTTGACCCGCGCCTTCGCCACCGCCGGAATCACGTTGGTCGCGCCGTTGCCGACATCGACGGTCGTAATCTCGAGGTTGGACGGCTGAAACCAGGCGTTGCCGTCGTCGAGATGCAGGCCGGCCAGGGCATCGAGCGCCTTCACCAGCGCCGGGATCGGATTGTCGGCAAGATGCGGATAGGCGACATGGCCCTGCGCGCCGCCATTCTCTATCCAGATATTGACCGATCCGCGCCGGCCGATCTTGACCATGTCGCCCAGCCGATGCGTCGATGTCGGTTCGCCGACGAGGCAGAGATCCGGGCGGACGCCGCGCTGGTTCATCCAGTCGATCAGCGCCACGGTGCCGTGGGTGGCGGGGCCTTCCTCGTCACCGGTGATGATCAGGCTGAGCGTGCCCGGCTGCTCGTCGAGACGCGCCGCGGCGGCGATGAAGGCGCCGATCGCGCCCTTCATGTCGACCGCGCCACGGCCGTAGAGCAGATCGCCGCGAAGCTCCGGCACGAAGGGATTGCCGTGCCAGCCGTCGCCCGGCGGCACCACATCGCTATGCCCCGCAAAGGCGAAGTGCGGCGCGCCCTGCCCGCGCGTCGCGAACAGATTCTCGACCGGGCCGTCGGGAGCCTCGCCGGCGGCGAAGCGATGGACGGTGAAGCCGATCGCCTCCAGTGCCTCGGCGATCACCGCCATCGCGCCAGCATCGGCGGGCGTCACGCTCGGGCAGGCGATCAGGCGCTTGGTCAGCGCGACGGGGTCGATTGCGTTCACCATGTCGCCCGCCTAGCGTCGCGCGTCCGTTATGCAAAGAGCCGTGAGACCCCGATGCCGAAGATCGATCTCGACGCGATCCCCCAGACCAACGCCACCGGCTACCCGCCGATCTACGCCGGCGTCGTTCAGGATCGCTGGTCTCGCCGCCTTGCCCCCGCGGCGGGGCTGATCGATTTCGGCGTCAGCCACGTCACGCTGAAGCCGGGTGCGTGGTCTGGCCAGCGCCACTGGCACGAGGGGGAGGACGAGTTTGTGGTGATGTTGTCGGGCCAGGCTGTGCTGGTCGACGACAAGGGCCGGACGCCGATCGGCCCGGGCGATTGCATCGCCTATCCCAAGGGAGACCCCAACGGCCATCACCTGATCAACGAGAGCGACGCCGATTGCGTGTTCATCGCGGTCGGCCGTCCCTCAGCGACCGACTGCCATTATCCCGACATCGACATGCACCTCGACGCCACCAAGGGCCGCCAGGTGCGCAAGGACGGCTCGGAATTTTGATGCCAGCTACGCCTTCTCCGCCGCGCGTTCGAACTTGTCGATCACCCAATGCTCGCCTGCGGCGCCTGCGCTCCACTCGACCATGAACGGATGGTCCCAGACCGCCGCGCAATAGTCCGACGCCCGCGCCGGTAGCGGGATCGAATAGGTGCGGAAGCGGGTGACCACCGGGGCAAACATGATGTCGACCGCGCCGAACGCGCCGAACAGATAATCGCCGCCCTGGCCGAACTGTTCCTTCGCCTGGTCCCACAGCGAGGTGATGCGCTGGACATCGGCGGCCACCTCGGGCGTGAGCGGTTCCGGCGGATAGACATGTCGCATGTTCATCGTGTGCTGGGACCGCAGGGCGGTATAGCCGGCGTGCATCTCGGCCGCCATCGAGCGCGCGAGCGCGCGCGCCTTCTCGCCCGCCGGCCAGAAGCGGTCGCGCCCGACTTTGTCGGCCAGATAGTCGATGATCGCCAGGCTCTCCCAGACGGCGGCGTCGCCGTCCCACAGCACCGGCACCTTGCCGTTGGAAGCGGCGAACTCGGGGGCCTGGCGGCGAACGTCCCAGTCGCCGTCATAGAGCGCGACGACCTCCTCCTCGAACGGCAGGCCCGCCTGCTTCACCGCCAGCCAGCCGCGCAGCGACCAGCTCGAATAGACCTTGTTGCCGATATAGAGCTTAAGCGTCATGGCGAGCCTCCATGGTGGATGCGACGCCCCTTAGCTCAGGATTGGCGGCTTTCCCACCCATTGGGCTCAGGAAGAGATCGCCTCCAGGATCGCGGCGCGAAGCTCGGCGATGCCGAAATCCTTCTCGCTCGACGTCACCAGCAGGCGCGGATGCGCGGCGACATGCTTGCGGGCCTCGGCCTCGGTCTCCGCGGTCACTGCCGCCAGCTCGCTGGCCTTGATCTTGTCCGCCTTGGTCAGGACGACATGATAAGTGACGGCGGCCTTGTCGAGCATCGTCATGACCTCGCGGTCGACGTCCTTGATGCCGTGGCGGCTGTCGATCAGCACCAGGGCGCGCTTCAGCACGACGCGGCCGCGGAGATAGTCGTTGACCAGGAATCGCCACTTGCGGACCATGTCCTTGGGCGCCTTGGCGAAGCCATAGCCGGGCATGTCCACCAGCCGCATCACCGGCACGGCGCCCTCCTCGGGTGCGCCGACATCGAAGAAGTTGAGCTCCTGCGTCCGGCCCGGCGTGTTCGAGGTCCGGGCGAGGCTGTTGCGGTTGGTCAGCCGGTTGAGCAGCGACGATTTGCCGACGTTCGAGCGGCCGGCGAAGGCCACCTCGGGCGCGTCGGCGTCGGGCAGGAACTTCAGGTCGGGTGCGGACTTCAGGAAGCTGACCGGTCCCGCGAACAGCTTGCGCGCGGGCTCGATCAGATCCTCGATCGGAACCTCAGGGGGTCCGTCGTCGCTCATTTTTTCTTCACGGTCACGACGGCCGCAGAGGCTGGCGTCTCCATCATCGGATGCTTGCTGTAGAGCCATGCCTGCTGCGCGATCGTCAGGAAGTTCGAGGTGATCCAGTAGACCAGCAGCCCGGCGGCGAACGGCGCCATGACGAACATCATGATCCACGGCATCAGCGACATCACCTGCTGCTGTGCCGCCTCCATCGGCTGTGGGTTGAGCCGGAACTGAAGCCACATCGAAACCCCGAGCAGCAGCGCCAGCACGCCGATGCCGAGAAAGGCCGGCGGGGTGAAGTCGAGCAGGCCAAACAGGTTCAGGATGTGGAGCGGATCGGGCGCGGACAGATCGCGGATCCACAGGATGAAGGGCTGGTGGCGCATTTCGATCGTCACCATCAGCACCTTGTAGAGCGCGTAGAAGACCGGGATCTGGACCAGGATCGGCAGGCAGCCCGCGAGCGGGTTGACCTTCTCCTCCTGGTAAAGCTTCAGCATCTCCTGCTGGAGCCGCGGCTTGTCGTCCTTGTAGCGCTCCTGCAGCTCCTTCATCTTCGGCTGTACGCGGCGCATGCCGGCCATCGAGCGGAACTGCTTCTGCGCGATCGGGAACATCAGGCCGCGCACCAGGAAGGTCAGGATGATGATCGCCACGCCGAAATTGCCGACCAGCTTGAACACCTGATCGAGCACCCAGAAGATCGGCTTCTCGATCACCCGGAACCAGCCCCAGTCGATCGCGCGGCCGAACTGTTCGATGCCCAGCGTCGCTTCATAATTGTCGAGCAGCTTCACTTCCTTCGCGCCGGCGAAGAAATGCTGGCTGACCGAGGCCGCCTTGCCGGGTGCGATGATGACCGGGCGACCGGTCAGGACCGCCTGATAGACATGCGGCGACGGCGACAGGAAACCGGCTTCCACCGGCGAACGCTGATCGGGCACCATCGCCGTCAGCCAATATTTGTCGCTGAAGCCTAGCCAGCCGCCCGTGCTGGCGAAGCGCGAGCCGGCGGTTCCTGCGGTGTCGAGATCCTGCGCCTTGACGAAGTCTACCGCGCGGTCGTTGGCCTTGGAGATCGCACCGACGCGATTGGTCCAGCTCCACGGATCGCGGGAAATCCCCTCGCGGGAGACCAGCCCGTAAGGCCGGGCGGCGACGGCGCTGGCGCCGCTGTTGATCAGCCTCTGCGTGACCGTGAACATGTAGTTCGCATCGACCGCGAACACCGTTTCGAAGCGCTGCCCGCGGCTGTTCGTCCAGCTCAGGGTTACGGGCGTCGAGGGCGTGAGTTTCTGGCCGGTGGCGGTCCATAGGGTGTTCGGGCCGGGTGCGTCGACACCGTCACCGGTCCAGCCAAAACCGGCATAATAGGAGCTCGGCGCGCCATTGGGAGACAGCAGCCGGATCGGCGGTGCATTCTTCGCCACCGTCTCGCGATAGGCCTTGAGTACCAGATCATCGATCCGCGCGCCCTTGAGGTTGATCGAACCGGCGATCTTCGGCGTATCGATCGCGATACGCGGCGTATCGCGCAACACGACCGCGCGCGCGCGAATCGCGCCCGCCGTTTCCGCGACGGGGCCGGCGCCGGGCTGGGGCAGCACCTGCTCCTTGCCGCCTTCGATCTTGGTGACCGGCGGCTTGGCTACCGGGAAATACCGGTCGCTGAGCGCGGTCCATCCGAACAGGACGATCGCCGACAGAACGATCGCGAGGATCATGTTGCGCTGGTTATCCACCAAAAACTCCCGGAAAACTGTCGATGTTCAGGGCACCGGATCATGGCCCGAGCCACCCCAGGGGTGGCATCGGCAAATCCGGCGGAGCCCGAGCCATCCGCCTTTGAGCGCGCCATAGCGCGAGACGGCCTCGATCGTATAGGCCGAACAGCTCGGCACGTAGCGACAGGTCGGCGGCAGGATCAGCGATGGGCCCTTCTGCCAGGCCTTCGCCAGCAGGATGATGACCCGTCCGATCACGCCGGCGGCCTCGGCGAAATCTTCCCCAACGCTTTCAGCAGCTGCGCGCGCAGATCGGCGAAATCATTGTCGAGACCGCCGGAGCGGCCGATCAGGACATGATCGGCACCGGCTATGCCGGCGATCGGCAGCAGCTCGCGGGCGAGCGCGCGGAAGCGTCGCTTGATGCGGTTGCGGACGACCGCATTGCCGATCTTCTTGGTCACGGTGATGCCCAGGCGCATGACGGGATCGTCATCGCCGCGCGGCCTTACCAGCAGCACGAAACCGGGCATTGGCGCCCGCCGGCCGCCATTCGCCGCCAGAAAATCCGCACGGCGCCGAAGCACCGCATACGGAGTCGCGTTCAGGCGGACAGCTTGTTGCGGCCGCGCGCACGGCGAGCGGCCAGCACCTTGCGGCCACCGGGGGTGGCGCTGCGCGAACGGAAACCGTGGCGCCGCTTGCGGACCAGGTTGCTCGGCTGGAAAGTGCGCTTCATCGTATCTCGCCTCAAATTCAAAACAAAAGGGCCGCCGAACAAGTGGCAGCCGCTAACGAGAGCGCGCTTAGGCAAAAGCCCGGCGCGAGTCAATCAATGTGCACGGCACCGGCGATCGACAAGACCACGGCAGAATTCGTTTCGGCCGATGGCTCCTTTTCGTTTCGCATGCGTTCGGAGGCGCAACACAGTCTTAGCCTGGAGACCGACATGCGCCGTTCCGCCCTCTGCCTGCTCATGCTGCTGCCGGCGCTCAGCGCCTGCCATTCGAAGGTCGACGATCGGCTGAAGGCGATGGAGGATCGTCTCGCCAAGGTCGAGCAGTCGATCGGCGAACACCAGGCGATTACCCTCAAGCCGGGTCAGACCGGCTATGGCCTTCTCGCCACCGATTTCGGCCGAGTGGCGGTGGCGCTCGCCGATGTCCAGCCCTATGCTGGCGGCTCGCGGATCGTGCTGGATTTCGGCAATCCGACCACGGCGCGGCTCAGCGGCATGACGGCGAAGGTCGAATGGGGCTCGAACGACGCCAAGGGCTCGCCGATGACGCCCAGCACGGTGCAGTCGCTGAATTTCGTGGCGCCGGAGCCGCTGCCGGCCGGCAGTTGGCATCAGTATAGCATCGATCTTCCTGGCGTCGCGCCGACCTCGCTTGGCTGGGTGAAGCTCTCGGCCTTCGACAGCGGCCAGGTGGACCTGCTCAGCCAATAGCCGAAAAACCTCGACAATCCTTTCACCCCCGCCGATAGAACAGCCCGGGAACATCGGGGGCTGGTCTATGGTGGCGCATGTCGCGACGGTCGCATTTCTGGGGCTGGAGGCCCGCGCCGTCGAAGTACAGGTGCAGGTCGCGCCGGGGATGCCGGCCTTCGTGGTAGTCGGGCTGCCGGACAAGGCGGTTGCCGAGAGCCGGGAGCGGGTGCGGGCGGCGCTGTCCGCGATCGGCCTCGCGCTGCCCCCCAAGCGGATCACCGTGAACCTGTCGCCCGCCGACCTGCCGAAGGAGGGCGCGCATTATGATCTGCCGATCGCGCTGGGGCTGCTCGGCGCGATGGGCGTGATCGATGCCGAGACGCTGGCCTCCTATGTCGTCGTCGGCGAACTCGGGCTCGACGGCCGCGTCGCCCCGGCGCCGGGCGTACTGCTCGCCGCCCTGCACGCGTCCGAACGCGACCTGGGCCTCGTCTGCCCTTCGGCGCAGGGGTCCGAAGCCGCCTGGGCCGGCTCGATCGAAGTGGTGGCGGCGCCCGATCTGCTCGCACTGATCGGCCACTTCAAGGGCGGCGCACCGCTCGTGCCGCCGCAACCGGGCACCGCCGACGCTCCCGTCATCCTGGCCGACCTCAAGCAGGTAAAGGGTCAGGAAACCGCCAAGCGCGCGCTGGAGATCGCCGCGGCCGGCGGCCATAACCTGCTGATGAGCGGACCTCCCGGCGCGGGCAAGTCGCTGATGGCAGCCTGCCTTCCCGGCATATTGCCCGAGCTCACGCCCGCCGAAGCGCTGGAAGTGTCGATGGTGGCCTCGGTCGCCGGCGAGTTGCAGGGCGGGCGGCTTATCCGCGCCCGCCCGTTCCGCAGCCCCCATCATTCGGCGTCGATGGCCGCGCTGATCGGCGGCGGGCTGCGCGTTCGCCCTGGGGAGGTAAGCCTCGCCCATCTCGGCGTGCTGTTCCTTGACGAAATGCCGGAGTTCCAGCGCGCGGTGCTCGATTCGCTGCGCCAGCCGCTCGAGACCGGCAAGGTCTCGGTCGCCCGCGCCAACGCCCATGTCACCTTCCCGGCCCGCGTCCAGCTGATCGCGGCGATGAATCCCTGCCGCTGCGGCCATCTCGGAGATGCCGCCCTCGCCTGCTCGCGCGCGCCGCGCTGCGCCACGGACTACCAAGCCAAGCTATCGGGCCCGCTGCTCGATCGTATTGATCTCCACGTCGAGGTCGCCGCCGTCAGCGCCGCCGATCTCGTGCTGCCGCCCCCCGCCGAAGGCTCGGCCGAAGTCGCCACCCGCGTCGCCGCCGCCCGCGCGATCCAGACCGCGCGCTTCACCGGCCATGGCGCCCGCACCAATGCCGAGGCCGACGGCGAACTGCTCGACAGCGTCGCGACGCCGGACGAGGCAGGCCGCAAGCTGCTCGCGCAGGCCGCCGAGGCGATGCGGCTGTCGGCGCGCGGTTATCACCGGGTGCTGCGGGTCAGCCGCACGATCGCCGATCTGGCGGGCGCGGAAGGCGTGAGCCGGGTGCATATCGCGGAAGCGCTAAGCTATCGGCGGCGGGCGGCGGTGAGTTGAGGCTGGGTGGGGCGGCGAGATCGCGCTCATCCTGCGCGAGACGATGGCCATGACGCGGGTCTTGGATCACCGGCGATGACTGCGCGCGCCGACACGCTGTCGTCCCGGATAATCGCGGCCGCGCCGTGGATCATCATAGCGATCGCTATAATATTCCGCATCTATGCGCTCGACCGGCTGCCCGGCCTCAATGGTGACGAGGCTTGGTATGGGGTGCAGGCGCAGCGCTGGGCCGGGGGCGAAGCGTTGCGTTGGCGGACTCCGAGCGGAAATCTGCCTGGGCCGGTGCAGATCGGCTGGATGCTTGTGCTCCAGCCGATCTTCACGCCGAGCGTGACGCTGTTGCGTATTCCCCCGCTGATCTCATCGCTTGCGGCGATGGGGCTGGCCTATGCAATCGGCCGACGCTTCTTCGATCGCACCACCGCGATGATCGCGCTGCTGCTGATGGCGGCGCTGCCCGCGAACATCGTCTATGCGCGGTTCGGCTGGGATCCGAGCCATATCGGCCTGGTGATACTCGCCTCTTGCTGGGCGGCACTGGCAGGCCGGCCACTGCTCTCGGCGCTTGCCTTTGCGCTCGCGTTGATCGTCCATCCGACCAGCGTATTCGCCGCGCCGTTCCTGACCTTCGCCTTCCTCGGCGCCGACCTTGAGCGGCACGGGCGTAGACAGGCACTCAAGCGCAGCGGTGTTCATGTCGCGCTCCTCGCCGCCGCGCTGGCCCTGCTCGCGATCACCACCTCGCAGGGGCAGGTCGGCATCGGAATGGCTGGACTGAAAGACCGACTCACCCAGCCGCTAGAATGGGCGATCTTCCCGCTTCTATTTGAGCGCCTCCTGTCGGGCGAGACCGTATACAGCTTCGTCACCGGCCATGGTCTCGGCGTCGCGCGCCATGCCGCCGACGTGTTCGGCGCGGCGCTGCTGGCCCTGCTGGTGACCGTAGGCACCGCCGGCTTATGGGGAAAACGCTTCGGGCTGATCGCAGGCATTGTCACTGGCTGGGTGGCCAGTCTCCTGGCCTTCTTCCTGATCGCTGGCAACGAAGCGCTGCAGCCGCACCATGAACGTTATGCGCTGGTGCTGATCGTGCCAACCGTTCTGGCGCTTGGGCTGCTGATCCGGCGGCTGTTCCCCGAACCGGGACGGGAGGGCCGCGCAATCCTGTTTACCCTAGCGATTACGGCGTCGCTTCTGGTCGGCTTCTGGTTACGCTATTTCGTCGTGCTGGAGCGGGAGGGCAGCGTCTCCGCAACGGCCTTCTGGACCGGGCTGCGCGAACCCAAGCAGGTGGCGGTCGAGTGCATCTTGGCGGCGACGACCGTGAGCGGACCGGCGCAGGTGATCGCCGAGGACTGGTGGCTCTATCAGCCACTGGCCTATCTCGCGCATGGCAAAGGGATCGATCTCGTCGATCCCGGTCGACGGGGGCCGCCCCTGGCTATGACGAGGCTGCCTGGCGGCACCTATATGCTGGTGTTTGGCGGCAGTGAGATGGATAGCCGGATCGCGGCAACGCATCACGCCAGGCTCCGCTGGACGATCCCCGCCACCGGCCATCCCCGCGCCATCAACATTTGGTGGACACCGACTATCCACTAATCGAAGCATCGACCGAAAAAGGGGACAAGATGATGTGGTGGCGTATTTTCGACCATGTGTCGTTCGCGATGATTTGCTTCGGGGTGGCGCATAATCGCAGGTCGTCGGCCGCACCCAGTCGCCAGGCGCTCAGCTATCGTCGGGGCGCAGTAGTGAGTTGAAGGTGGCGGGCCCGGCCCAGGCCGACGATCCGAGCCCCTATCCCGCGTGCAGCGTACGCCGGATGCGCCGTACCGCCAGCGCGACGCACAGCGCCACCAGCGGTATGGCAAGGCCTGTCGCGAGTTCGGGCTTCAGGACCGGCACAACCTCGTGCAGCCCCTTGAACACATAGCCGATCAACCCGACCAGATAATAGCTGATCGCCACCACCGAGAGCCCCTCTACGGTCTGCTGGAGGCGGAGCTGGAGGTGGGTGCGGCGGTCCATCGAGTCGAGCAGGTCGCGGTTTTGGCGGGCCAGCGCGGTGTCGACGCGGGTGCGAAGTAGCGAACTGGTCCAGGCGACGCGCTGCGACAGATCCTCGAGCCGCTGCGAGAAGGAATTGCAGGTCCGCATCGCCGGGATCAGCCGCCGCTCGGCAAAGTCGACCAGGGTCGGATGGCCGCGCACCGCACGGGTGGCGAGGCTGTGCAGCCGATCGGTGCTGAGCTGCGCATAGGCGCGGGTGGCGCTCATCCGGTAACTGGTGTCAGCCATCAGCCGCGCCAGTTCGGCCGAGAGAAAGCTCAGCTCGTCGAGCAGCCCCTCATCGTCCGACAGGCGCTCGGCGACGGCGCCGGTGAGGGCCGACAGGCGTTGCTCCAGCGCGGTCACCCGTGGGGTCAGGCTCTGCGCCAGCGGCAGCCCAAGCAACGCCATGTTGCGGTAATTGCCCAGCTCCTGCACGCGCTGGATGAGCTGGGCGGGTTCGGCGCCTTCGAGGCCGTGATCGGCGATCAGCAGGCGGCCGAAGCCGTCCGCGTGCAACCGGAAATCCGACCAGAGGCGCGCGCGCCCATCCATCACATCGCAGACGATCAGATCGTCGGCCGAGAAAAACCGCGTCAGGCTATCGAGCAGATCGGGTGCGACATCGCGCCCGACCAGGGCAATCTGGGTCGCGCGGATCACCTCGCCCGGAAGCTGCGCGACGAAGTCGTCCGCCAGCGCGGCGAAGGGCTCGCTGCTGAAGCCCGGATCGAACATGTCGCGGCGGATGAATGTGTAGCTCGCGACCTCGGTGTGGCGTTCCCAGACCAGCTCGAACTCACCGAGCCGGCATATGAAATATTTGGCGCTGGCGGGAATGGCGACATCGTGGCGCGCGCAGAGCGCCTCGACATGGAGGCGGCTATCCTCGATGCCCTTTTCGCCGACATGCGTGACGATCTGCATCAGCCGCGCGGGTGCGTGGAAATGCGGCAACTTGCGGACGTGCATTTCCTCGGAGAGCGACGCTCGTAGCGGATGGCTTCGCGCTAGCATGCGGAACTCATCGATCGGACGACCGTCAGACAGAATATTCCTCCAGCGCATGCCCATTGCCGCATCGCAGCATCAGAAAATAAATAGCCGCGCGGGTGCGATATGTCACGCGTCGGACCCGGATCAGGTCAGGATGCCGATTTTGAGGAGGATGTGCGCCCTCTTGCTCAGCCGACCGACTGCGTCACCGACTCGAGCGCCTCGGTGAAGCGCCGGCGCCACCAGATCACGTCTTCGGCCGCGATATTGTCCATGCAGGCGCGCCATCGCGCCTTGCGTTCCTCGAGGGGCATATCGAGCGCCAGCGTGATCGCATCGGCGATCTCCTCCGGGCTATAGGGATTGATCAGCAGCGCCTCGGTCAGCTGCTCGGCTGCGCCGGCGAAGCGCGACAGGATCAGCACGCCGGGGTCTTCCGGGTCCTGCGCGGCGATATATTCCTTGGCGACCAGGTTCATGCCGTCGCGCAGCGGCGTCACCAGCCCGATCTTGGCGGCGCGGTAGATGCCCGCGAGCCGATCGCGCGGATAGCCGCGATTCACGTAGCGGATCGGCACCCATTCGACATTGGCATAAGCCCCGTTGATCCGGCCGGACAGCGCGTCGAGCGAGGCGCGGATCTCGCGGTAGCTCTGCACGTCGCCACGCGAGGGCGGGGCGATCTGCAGCAGGAAGACTTCGCCGTGCAGCTTTTCCTCGCCCTGCAACAGCCGTTCATATCCGAGGAAGCGTTCCTCCAGGCCCTTTGAATAGTCGAGCCGGTCGACGCCGATGATCATGTCCCGCCCCGAACTGCTCTGGCGCATCCGGTAATAAGCATAGCGGGCGGGCGCGGATTGCGACGCCGCCACAAAATTCTCGGTGTCGATCCCGATCGGGCAGGCGATCGCCCGTATCGACCTGTCGTCAACCGTCACCCGCCCATCCTCGGCGATCGTGCCGCCCATCTCCTGGGTTACATAGTCGTGGAAGCTGGTCAGCGAATCCTGGGTCTGGAAGCCCACCACGTCATAGGCGAACAATGTCTCGACCAGCTGGCGGTGATTGGGCAGCGACAGCAGCAGCCGGTAGGGCGGCCACGGGATGTGCAGGAAAAAGCCGATCCGGTTGGCAACCTCGCGGTCGCGCAGATATTGGCCGAGCGGGAACATGTGATAATCATGAATCCAGACGAGATCGTCGCGCTCGATGAGCGGTTCGAGCGTTTCGGCGAAGCGCTGGTTGACCCGCTCATAGCCCTCGGCAAAGCCGCTCTCGAACTCGGCCAGGTCCATCCGGTAATGGAATAGCGGCCACAGCGTGCGATTGGCATAGCCGTTATAATATTCGTCGACGTCCTGCTCCTCGAGGTCGATCGTCGCGGTGGTGACGCCGTAGTTGCGCTGCAGGTTGATATGGCCGGTGAACTGATCGGTGATGTCGCCCGACCAGCCGAACCAGATCCCGCTCGATTCGCGCAGCGCCGCCGACAGGGCGACAGCGAGGCCGCCCTGGCTGCCAGTGCCTTCGCCCGTCGGCGGCTGGACGCGGTTGGAGACGATGATCAGCCGACTCATCGCACCGAACTCCACGGCTTGCTGAGCAGGGTCGCGCAGTTGATCATGCCGACCAAAGAATAGGTTTGCGGATAGTTGCCCCAGAGTTCGCCGGTCGCAGGATCGATGTCCTCCGACAGCAGCCCCGCCGGGGTCCGCCGCGACAGCATTTCCTCGAACAGTTCGCGTGCATCATTGGTTCGGCCCGTCAGCCATAATGCTTCGATCAGCCAGAAGGTGCACACATTGAAAGCGGTATGCGGCAGGCCGAAGTCATCTTCAGTCGCGTAGCGCAGCATGTGCGATCCGCGCCGCAATCCATCCTCGACCGCCCGCAATGTGCCCTGGAAGCGCTCGTCACCCGGCTTCACGAAGCGCAGGTCGAGCAGCTGGATCAGGCTCGCGTCGAGATCGTCGCCCCCGAAGGTTGCGGAGATACGCTGAGTATCCTCGCGCCAGGCGGCGCGTTCGATGCGGGCGCGGATATGGCCGGCGCGGTCGCGCCAGAAGCGCTCGCGCGCCGGAAGGCCGAGCGCCTCGGCGGCATTGGCGAGCCGGTCGCAGGCCGCCCAGCACATCGCCACCGAATAGGTATGCACGTGGCTTTTGGTGCGCAGCTCCCACAGCCCGGCATCGGGCTTGTCGTGCACATCCCAGGCATGCTCGCCGACCCGTTCGAGCGCGCGGAAGTCTTCTATGCCCGCCATCCGGTAAAGCCTGCGGTCGAAAAAGGCCTGGGCGTTGGAAAGGATGATCTGGCCATAAGCGTCGTGCTGGATCTGCTCATAGGCCTGGTTGCCGACCCGCACCGGCCGCATGCCGCGATAGCCCGACAGCGCCGGCGCGACGCGCTCGGTCAGAACGGCTTCGCCGCCGACGCCGTAAAGCGGCTGGATATGCCCGCCCTTGGCGTTGTCGACGATGTTGCGCAGATATTCGAGATAGGATTCGAGCACGTCGAGCGCGCCGAGGCGATTGAGCGCCTGCACCGTGTAATAGGCGTCGCGAATCCAGCAGTAGCGATAGTCCCAATTGCGTTCCGAGCCGGCATGTTCCGGGATCGAGGTGGTGAGCGCCGCGACGATCGCCCCGGTCTCCTCGTGCTGGCACAGCTTCAGGGTGATGGCCGAACGGATAACCGCCTCCTGCCACTCGACCGGCGTCGCCAGGGCGCGGGTCCATTGACGCCATTCTGCCGCGGTATGCTTGAGCATGGTGTCGAGCGCGCCGCCGATGTCGCCGACGAAGCTCTCGTCAGGTCCGAGAAAGAAATGCAGCGGGCGCTCCACTCGGAACAACCGCTCGGCCTGGATCCAGCCGAGCGGAGCGGAAGTGGTGAGACGCAGGGTCGTGTCGCTCAGCTGGTAGCGGATATGGTTGGACCCTTGCGTCGTCGTCGGATCGGCCGCCCCCCAGTCATAGGCCGGACGCAGCCTGACTCGGATGCGCGGGCTTCCGGCGATCGGCCGCACGATCCGTGCGAAGGCGACCGGACGATACATCCGGCCATGACGATAGTGCCTTGGACAGAAGTCCGTCACTTCGATCGCATTGCCCGCGCCATCGCTGTGACGGGTGATGAGAATCGCGGTGTTGCGCAGATATTCCTGGTGCGTCTCGACGCCGCCTTCCAGGTCGATCTCCCAGAAGCCGCGTGCGCCCTCGGCCGATGGCGGATGATCGTCCAGCAATGAGCAGAAGGCCGGATCGCCGTCGACGCGCGGGACGCACGCCCAGACGAAGCGCCCGGCGCGATCGACCAGCGCCGACACCTGGCAATTACCGATCGGCCAGAGATCGAGCGTCGCGGTCATGCGGCCATGTCCCACAGCCAGTGCCGGACCGCCCCGACATCGCCCAGGCCGTAGAGCGCGGCGGTTTCCCGCCGGGCGCCGACGAGAATGCCGAAGCCGCCCTTCTCGCCCGCGATCCGCATCGCCGGCTCGTCGGTAAGGTCGTCGCCGATCACCACCGGCAGCGTCCCGGTCATGGGGGGGGCGGCCAGCAGGGCCTCGACGGCCCCGCCCTTGTCCCACCCGGGGCCGCGCAGTTCGACCATCATCTTGCCCGGCTGGACTTCCAGACCTGTTCGCTCGGCGATTTTATAGGCCTGCCGCTTCACCGGCTCCTCGAGGATGGGGGCGACTCGATAGTGCATCGCCACGCCATGGCTCTTTTCCTCGATGATCATCTCGGGATGCCCGGCGCCATAGGATCGCACTTCGGCTATGGCGGCATCGAGACCGGCCGGCCGTGGCGGCTGGATCAGCCGGCCGTCGTGGCGGACCTCCGCGCCATGGCTGCCGGCGATGGCGATGATCTGCGTGATCGGCCCGATCATCCGGTCGAGTTGCTCGACCGACCTGCCGCTGATCAGCGCCAGCCGACCAGGGAAGCGCCGATGGAGCGCCTCCAGCAGCTCGGTCAATTCGGAATCGGCCCGGACCAGGTCCGGCCGGTCGACCAGCGGCACCAGCGTTCCATCGAAGTCTACGAACAGGCTGTGGCTCGAAGGCTCGATCCGCGGCGGTGGCGCGAGCACCGGTTGGCTGGGCCGGGTCGACATGCAATTTCCTCACGGCGATGAAGGACGGGGTTCGGTCATGACGCAGCTCTTCCGTGGAAATCCGGGTTGAGCCAGGCAGAGGACGCGTGGAGCCGCCGTTCAGTTCCGTCGGCGCTTTTGCTGGAAGCCGGTCGGCGCGCACGGGGAGCGTGCGCGAGCTGCCCGGAGGCAGTGAGGAAAACGGAAAGCACCCCCGGGCAAGGGAACCCGAGGGTGCGTCCCACGCGGAGGAAATTGCCAGTCCGCCGCGTGTATCTCGAAACATGGGTGCCTCCCGGGGCGATAGGGGGGCTGGGGGACCCCGGGAGGCGGAGCGATCAGTGCGCCGCGACGTTCATGCGGCTGTTCTCGGCAATCTGGGTGCCGGCGTTGGCCAGTGCCAGCTCGACCTGCGGCATCGCACGGGCGATAGCGACCTTGGTGCAGCTCTCGGACTGGGACAGCGCCTTGAGCGACTTGTCGCCATCGGCAGAGCAGACCTGCTTGGCGGCGCGGATGACGCGGGCCTTGAGAGCCTGGGCACCGTCCTGGCTGGCGAGATCGAGATCGCCGTAGCGGACTTCCGCGCTGGTCTGGGTCACTTCCGCGGCCTGGGCCGGGAACGAGACGGTGGCAGCGGTAGCGGCGGCGGCGGCGAGGGCGGCGAAGAAAGTGGTCGAACGGGTCATGTCATATCTCCTGTTGCGTTCCGGACTTGGGTGGCGACCTTCATCCGGTAAATCTGCGTGGCGGCGGCCCGGTCACCGGGGTGGTCTGCCGTTGGAAAGGAGATAGGCCAGGCACGCGCGCCGCGCATTTCCGCTTCGACCGACCGCGCCAAAGCCTCCACCAAGGCGCATGGCGGCCGACAAACGCATCGCCGGAGTCGACGAACGACAGGAAGGACCCGGCACCCGCCGATCGGCGACGGGAATTTTGAATCGCCCAAGGCGATTGCAACAGGATCGTCACATTTGTAGGTGAAGCGACCGAACCGGGGATCAGATCATTCGCCAGATTGCCGTCCTGCCCTATCGCACCAGCCCAGCAGGCCAGATCGAGGTGCTGCTGATCACCTCGCGGGATACGCGGCGCTGGGTGCTGCCCAAGGGCAACCGGATCAAGGGTCTCAAAAGCCACGAGGCGGCGAGCCACGAAGCTTATGAGGAAGCCGGTCTGGTGGGCATCGCCTGCCCCTTCGCGATCGGCAGCTATAATTATCGCAAGACCCGCAAGAACGGCACGTCCCGCCCGGCGACGGTCGACATCTTTCCATTTTCAGTGACGACCCAGCTCGACGAGTGGCCGGAGCAGGACGAGCGCGAACTGCGCTGGTTCGCGCCGGCCGACGCCGCCGCCGCGGTCGACGAGCTCGAGCTGAAGGACATATTGTCGACATTCCACCCGCCGGTGTGGAATCCCGGACTTACCGAGAGATTTGTGGCGGCGACCCGCCGCCACACAGCAGAGAGGTTCACCATAGTGCGCTGGTTCCAGGCATTGCTGCCCAAGCAAGGCAGCTTCTTCGAACAGTTCGAGGCGCATGCGGCGCTGACCGTCACCGCCGCGGACGCGCTCGGCCGGCTGCTGCAGGGCGGCGCCGACATGCCGATCCACTGCCAGGAGATCTTCGATCGCGAAAATGATGCCGACGACATCATCCGCGACGTCCTGGTCGATGTCCGCAAGACGCTGATCACGCCGTTCGACCGCACGGCGATCACCAGCCTCATCGGCTCGATGGACGATGCGATCGACCAGATGAACCAGACCGCCAAGGCGATCACCCTGTACGAACTCAAGACGTTCGAGCCGCAGATGCGCGACATGGCGGGAATCATCGTCGAGGCGGCACGGATCACGGCCGATGCGATGCCGCTGCTGCGCGACTTGGGCCGCAACGCCGCACGGCTCCACAGCCTGACCGAACGGATCGTCAAGCTCGAGGGCCATGCCGACGAGATCCACGATTCCGGCCTGAAGACGTTGTTCAAGGCGAAAGGCGACACATCACCGATGGCGTTCATCATCGGCCGCGAGGTCTATAGCCACCTCGAGAAGATCACCGACCGGTTCGAGGATGTCGCCAACGAGATCCAGGGCCTCGTGCTCGATCACGCCTGACGATGGAAGGCGCTCTCCTCTCCTTCCCGCTGCTGGTCGGGCTGATCGGCATTGCGCTGGCGTTCGACTTTCTCAACGGCCTGCACGATGCCGCCAACTCGATCGCGACGGTCGTGTCGACACGCGTGCTCAAGCCACATTATGCGGTTGCCTGGGCGGCCTTCTTCAATTTCATCGCCTTCCTCTTCTTCGGCCTTCATGTCGCCGAGACGGTGGGCAAGGGCATCGTCGACGCCGACATCGTCGATGCCCAGGTGATCTTCGGCGCCTTGATGGGCGCGATCAGCTGGAATGTGATCACATGGCTGCTCGGCATTCCCTCCTCGTCGAGCCACGCCCTGATCGGTGGCCTGATCGGCGCCGGCACCGCAAAGGCCGGCCTGTCGGCGGTGGTCTGGTCCGGCGTACTCAAGACCAGCTTCGCGATCATCCTGTCGCCCACGGTCGGACTGCTTCTCGCGCTGCTGCTGGTGCTGATCACCAGTTGGGCCTTTGTCCGCGTAACCCCCACAACAGCGGACAAGCGCTTCCGCCGGATGCAGCTGGTGTCGGCGTCGCTCTATTCGCTCGGCCATGGCGGCAATGACGCGCAGAAGACGATGGGGATCATCGCCGTCCTGCTCTATTCGCAGCATATGCTCGGTGGCGAATTCCACGTCCCCTTCTGGGTGGTGATCACCTGCCAGTCGGCAATGGGGCTGGGCACGCTGCTCGGCGGCTGGCGGATCGTCCACACCATGGGATCGAAGATCACCCGGCTGACGCCGGCGCAGGGCTTCTGCGCGGAAACCGGGGGGGCGATCACGCTGTTCGCCGCGACCTGGCTCGGCGTGCCGGTGTCGACTACCCACACGATCACCGGCGCTATCGTCGGTGTCGGCGCCTCCCGGCGGCTGTCGGCGGTACGCTGGAACGTCGCCGGCAGCATCGTGATCGCCTGGGTTGTCACCCTGCCCGCCGCCGCGGCAATTGCAGCGGCTTTCTACTGGCTGGTCGGGCTGATGGGCTGACGCCTCCCTTCTGCCGCCACTGCGGGAGGGGGAGTCAGGTGCGCGGCGCCAGTCCTTCGGTCAATATATCCACCATTTGCCTGGCAATGTCCGCGGCGCTCAACTCGCCGCCCGGTGCATGCCAGCGCGCCGGCCAGTTGAGCGCGCCCGCTACCGTGAACGCCAGCATCTTCGGATCGGTGCGGGCAATCGATCCGTCCGCCATGCCATCCTCGATCAGATCGCGCATCGCCTTGTCGATCCGGCGTTTGCGCTCGCGAAGGCTCTGCGCGCCCTCGGGGGATAACGCCTCCACGCCGGTCCGTATCACGCAGCGGCCGAAATCGTCCATGTTGATCTCGGCGTAGCGGCGCAGGAAATGGCGCAGCCGGTCGAGCCCCATGCCTGGTGTCCGGTGCGCCTCCTCGACGGCATCGAGAAACTGCTCAAGTCCGATCGCGACGCATTCGAGCAACACCTGCTCCTTGTTGCCGAGGTAATGGTAGATGGTGGGCTTGGAGATTCCGAGGCTCGCTGCCACATCGTCGAGCAACGTCGCATGGAAGCCACGCTCGTTGAACATCCGCACCGCCGCGAGCAGCACCGCCTGGCGCTTGGCCGAGCGCTCCTCGGCCTTCTGCTCGCGCGTACGAAACGGTGATTCGGTGTTTTCCAGCTGCACTTCGGCTTCCAATGACCCTGATCGCTGCTTGACATGAAACCGATGGGGATGCAATCTACTGATGAGTAACCACCCCCAATCGCAGAGGTTTCATGATTCTTACGGAGACCCAGTCGGCCATCAGGGATGGCGTGCGAGACTTCGCCCAGGAACGTATCCGCCCGCGCAGTCAGGCGTTTGAGTCGGCCAAGGGTTATCCCAAGGAATTGTTCGAGGAGGTTGCCGGTCTCGGCCTGATGGGGATGGTCGCGCCCGAATCGGTCGGCGGCGCCGGGGCAGATTATGTTTCCTATGCGCTTTCGCTGATCGAGATCGCCGCCGCCGACGGCGCTCTTTCGACGATCCTCTCGATCCAGAACAGCCTGCTGGTCGGTGGGCTGCTCAAGGAAGGGACCGAGAATCAAAAGGCCCGCTTCCTCCCCGAGCTGATCGGTGGCCGCATTATCGGCGCCTTCGCCCTGACGGAAACCGACGCTGGATCGGACGCGGCCGCGTTGCGCACCCGCGCCACCCGTGCCGACGGCGGCTGGAAACTCAATGGCGCCAAGCAGTTCATCAGCTCCGGCAGCATCGCCGGGCTGGTCATGGTGTTCGCCGTCACCGATCCGGAAGCGGGCAAGAAGGGCATCTCCGCTTTCCTGGTGCCCACCGACAAGCCGGGATTTTCGGTCGACAAGATAGAACATAAGCTGGGCCAGGGCGCGTCGGACACCTGCGCGATCCGCTTCGACGATCTATTCGTCGAGGATGACCTGCTGTTCGGCCAGGAAGGGCGCGGCCTCAACATCGCGCTCGCCAATCTCGAGGCCGGGCGGATCGGCATCGCAGCGCAATGCGTGGGCATGGCGCAGGCGGCGATGGAGATCGCAATCGGCTATGCCCGCGACCGCAAGAGTTTCGGCAAGCCGATCATCGAGCATCAGGCGGTGGGTTTTCGCCTGGCCGACCTCGCCACCCGGCTGGAGGCCGCCCGCCACCTCGTCCTACATGCCGCGACCTGCAAGGACGCCGGGCTTCCCTGCCTGAAGGAAGCCTCGATGGCCAAGCTGTTCGCGTCGGAGGCGGCTGAAGCCATTGTCTCGGGCGCCCTTCAAACGCTCGGCGGCTATGGCTATCTGGAGGAATATGGCCTGGCCAAAATCTACCGCGACGTCCGCGTTTGCCAAATCTACGAGGGCACTTCCGACATTCAGCGGATGGTGATCGCCCGCGCGCTTTGAGGATAGCATCATGAACATCGATCCGATTGTCATCGCATCTTATGCCCGCACCCCGATGGGTGGTTTCCAGGGCGCGCTTGCGGGCGCTTCGGCCACTGAGCTTGGCGCCACGGCAGTGAAGGCCGCGGTCGAGCGCGCCGGCATCGACACCAGCCAGGTAGAGCAGATCTTCATGGGCTGCGTGCTGCCCGCGGGTCTCGGCCAGGCCCCCGCCCGCCAGGCCGCGCTCGGCGCGGGCCTGTCGATGTCGGCCGAAGCCACCACCGTCAACAAGATGTGCGGATCTGGCATGCAGGCTGCGATCATGGCGCATGACGCGCTCGCCGCCGGCAGTGCCGATATCATCGTCGCCGGCGGCATGGAGAGCATGTCCAACGCGCCCTACCTGCTTGCCAAGCATCGTGGTGGCGCGCGGATCGGCCATGATGTCGTCAAGGATTCGATGTATCTCGATGGCCTCGAGGATGCCTACACCCCGGGCAAGCTGATGGGCGCGTTCGCCGAGGACTCGGCGCGCGACTATCAGTTCACCCGCGAGGCGCAGGACGATTATGCGATCCGTTCGCTCAGCCGCGCCAATGCCGCGATCGACAGCGGCGCGTTCAACCGCGAGGTCGTGCCCGTGACCTTGGAGACGCGCGGCGGCACCGTCACCATCGAGCGCGACGAACAGCCTGGCAAGGCGCGTCCCGACAAGATCCCGACACTGAAGCCCGCCTTCGCCAAGGACGGCACGATCACCGCCGCTAATGCTTCGTCGATCTCCGACGGCGCCGCCGCCCTGGTGATGACCCGCGCGAGCGTGGCCGAGAAGCTCGGGCTGCCCGTTGTCGCCAGGGTGGTGGCGCACGCAGCGCATGCGCATGAGCCGGGGCTGTTCACCACCGCGCCGGTCCCTGCGATCCGCAAGCTGCTCGCGAAGGCCGGCTGGGCCGTCGGCGATGTCGATCTGTTCGAAATCAACGAGGCGTTCGCCGTGGTGGCGATGATCGCCGCCAAGGAACTCGACATCCCTGCGGAGAAGCTGAACGTCAACGGCGGCGCCTGCGCTCTCGGCCATCCGATCGGCGCCAGCGGCGCGCGGGTAATCACCACCTTGCTGGGCGCACTCGAGCACCGCGGACTCAAGCGCGGCGTTGCCAGCCTGTGCATCGGCGGCGGCGAGGCTACCGCCTTCGCTGTCGAAATCGTCTGAGGGGAAGAAGTTCATGGATCTTAACGGAATTGCCGCCATCGTTACCGGTGGCGCCTCGGGGCTCGGCGGAGAGACCGCCCGCCTGCTCGCGGCAAATGGCGCGAAGGTCACGATCTTCGACCTCAACGCGGAAATTGGCGCGGAAACGGCTGCCGGGATCGGCGGCCATTATGTGCCGGTCGACGTGTCTGACGACGCCAGCGTCGCCGCTGGGCTGGCCGAAGCCGAACAAAAACACGGAGTCGCCCGTATCCTCGTGAATTGCGCCGGCATTGCGCCGCCGGCACGCATTGTCGGCAAGGACGGGACTCCTCACGCGCTCGATATTTTCCGTAAGGTTGTCGACATCAACCTCATCGGCACGTTCAACGTCCTGTCGAAGTTCGCGGCGCGCCTGATCGCGGCAGAACCGCTCGGCGAGGAACGCGGTGTGATCGTGAACACCGCTTCGGTGGCCGCCTATGACGGCCAGGTCGGCCAGGCCGCCTATGCTGCGTCCAAGGCCGGCGTGGTCGGCCTCACCCTGTGCGCTGCGCGGGACCTCGCCCAGCACCGTATCCGCGTGATGACGATCGCACCGGGGATCTTCATGACGCCGATGATGAAGGGCCTTCCGCAGGCAGCGCAGGACTCGCTCGGCCAGCAGGTGCCGCATCCGAGCCGCCTTGGCAACCCGGCCGAATATGCGCTGCTCGTCGAGAGCATCGTCCGCAATCCGATGCTCAACGGCGAAGTGATCCGGCTGGACGGCGCGATCCGGATGGCACCGCGATGACCGACAGTCCCCTCCTCTTCGAACGCGACGGCCCGATCGCAAAGATCACGCTTAACCGGCCCGCCGCCGGCAATGCGCTGGATCTCCCGCTGGGCAGCGCGCTGGTGCAGGCGGCGATCCAATGCGACAGCGACCCCACGATCCGCTGCGTCGTCCTCACCGGCGCGGGCCGCATGTTCTGCACCGGTGGTGACATCGCAGTGATGGCGTCGTCGGGCGACCGGGTAGGCGCCGTGGTCAGCGAACTTGCCAGCACGCTGCACATGGCGATGTCCCGCCTCGCCCGGATGGACAAGCCGCTGGTCATATTGGTCAATGGGCCCGTGGCCGGCGCCGGCTTTGGGCTATCGCTATGTGGCGACATCGTTCTCGCCGCGCGATCGGCAAAGTTTTCGGCAGCCTATGGGGCGCTGGGGGTAAGCCCCGACGGCGGCCTGACCTGGCTGCTGCCGCGCCTCGTTGGGTTGCGCAAGGCTCAGGAGATCATCATCTCCAATCGCCGGATCGACGCCGAAGAGGCCGAGACGATCGGGATGATCACCCGGGTCGTCGACGATGAGGCGCTGGCCGACGAAGGTGCGAAGCTCGCCGCCGGCCTCGCTCGATCGGCTACCCGCGCGATCGGCACGTCGCGCGCGCTATTGCTTTCCGCATTCGACAATGGCTGGGAAGTCCAGATGGAACTCGAAGCGCGCGGCATCGCCGCCAACATCGCCAGCCCCGAAGGCCGCGAGGGCGTCGCGGCCTTCCTAGCCAAGCGCAAGCCCGACTTCGCAGGCCTCAAATAAGGATCAGCACAGGAACTGCCGGCCCGCCTTCGCCTATGCTGGCTGAGCCGGCGAGACCCACTTCGTTACCGCTTCACGCGGCATCACGATCGAGCAGGTGACGTGCTCCGCATCGACAGGATCGGCTCACAGGACAGGTTCCGGCCTGCGCATGCGATTGAGTGTCGGCAGGATCAGTTGCTTCAGCTTGCAGCGCGCCTTCAAATATCGGATGCGACGGCGAAGTTGATTTACCCAAGGCGCCTCGATCCCGTTCTTCAGCGCCGTTTCCACTATGTCGTCGAGATAGGCGACCTGCACCGGATTATACGCCTTCAGGCCAGCGACCTGATTTGGCCCAAGACTGCCCAAGGCTGGTGGCACGGCTTGCCCGGTCGCGAGAAAGTTGAGCTTGGTTCTGATGCATTTTTCGCAAACTCCGCAATTCCTGCCGGTCATTGGCCCCTGCCAACAGACCCTGAGATTCGCGAGGGCTTCCGGCCACTGCCCCAACCCCTCGATCTTCGTCGAGCGCGTGAATTCACCGGCGTCAAAACGGATGGCCATGTCGCCTGACAGATAGGGGATGGTCAGGGGATTGGATCCCCAAGGCAACTCGAGGTGCCCATAATCCTCGTCCGAGCCCAGCAATGCCGTCCCCGCGTCGCCCGACCATTGATGCATGACGGCGGCCAGTCCCGCGCCGAACTCCATCTCCCAGTCATCACAGATCTTGTTTTTCCAATCCGTCCGACAGCTCGAAACAGGTATTGATCGCGATGCCAGGGTTGCTCGGGAGGCCGATAGCGCAATCTTGAAAGCCTTGTCGTCCACCAGCGGTATGTCGAAGCCATGGATCAATATGGCTGTTCTGAGGTCGCAGCTTGCGCGGCCCGCGCTTTTTTCCTGGTGACGCATAACGGTGAAGGTCGCGTCGACACCGCCCGAGAAGGCGACAACAGCGCCCTCCCGCGACGCTTTCGGGCAATCCATCTCCTCGTCGGCGGTCACCTTCATCTTGTGATAATACGGACGCCAGCAACTCCATATGGCCGCATATTGCTCCGCATTCTCCAGCATCCTGCGAGAAACAGGCGCCGCGATGTGCAAGTCGCGCCCCAGACGCATGGCCCTGTGCAGGAACGCACAGACTGCAAAATCCTTGTTATCTACCGGGCTCGGCACGACGTCGCCACACATCTCCCAAGTTACCACGCCTGCATCGTCAGTTTCGGCCGTTCTGATGACAGAACCCTCGCCGCGTTTTTCATATAGGCGCACTACCAGCGGACGTATCGCCATATCTCCTGCTCTATCCCGTGTTTTTGTTTAGAGTTACGGTTACACTGCCCGGTCTGCATTGAAAATCTACTCGGGATGCCTATTCAGAGTTAATCTGATTTAGTAGCTTGCCGAGGCAGGCCGACACCCGGCTTCTCGCGGGTCATGGCGGAGCCGGCCCCGGCGCAGGCCTGTGGCGATCAGGGTGCGCTATGGGTTGCGCAGGGCGCTTTCGATGCCCGACATATTGCGAGCCTCGTAGTTTGTGCCGCTGCTGGGGCGGATGTGAACTTCCGCAGTCCTTTGCCCGCCCCGCTAGCGATCGACGCGCTGCAGGACCTCGGCGAGGAAATCGATATGTTCCTCTGGAGTGCGATAGCCGCGATGCATCGTGCCGACACTGGCATGGGTGCCCCCCGCATCGCGCCAGCGGCGCAAACTATCGACGCTGTCGGCAACGTCGGGGCCGCGGCCGCCCTTGTCGTGAAGGATCAGATGCGCGCCGAAGCCTTCAACCGGCCGCCCGGCCTCCGCAAGCAGTTCGCGCAAGCGCTTCCAGCCAGGAAGCGCGCTGTCTTCCAGGCCTGCCGCGAAGATGAACCCGTCGGCCAGCCTCGCCGCACGGCGATATGGCGCCTCTCCGAAGCCGCCGCAGAAAATCGGGATCGGGCGGTTCGGACGCGGGATGATGTTGCCCCGGTCGATCTTGTCGAAGGTTCCCTCGAAGCTGACCAGGGGTTCGCTCCATAGCCGGCGCAGATAGGGGATCTGCTCGTCGAGCTTCTTCCCACGCTTGTGAAAGTCCTGGCCGAGCGCATCATATTCGACATAATTCCAACCCGTACCTACGCCGAGCGTTAGGCGCCCGCGCGAGAAGAGGTCGAGATCGGCGGCCTGCTTGGCGACGAGGGCGGTCTGGCGCTGCGGCAGGATCAGGATGCCGGTGACGAACTCGATCTGCCTGGTGATGCCGGCGAGGAAGGAAAATGCCGTGAACGGATCATGGAACGGATCCCTGTCGGTGTAAGGGCCCCAGAGCGGGGGATCGCGGTTTTCGTGGACGGCACCGACGACATGGTCGTACATGAGAAGCGAGGCATATCCCATCGCCTCCACGGCCTGCCCGATCTTTTCGAGCGACTCTACCGTCCCGCTTTCCGTCTGAGGATAGACCGCCCCAATCTTCATCGACATCCTCCAGCGCTCTCTCGAGCGCTCGGCCATCTTTTGGCTTTGCAGCAGACCATATGCAGGCTGATCATGCCTGTCCAGCATCGACCGAGCCGGAACCGCGCATGCGCGTGGGCCTGTTCAGACAAGCTCTACATCGCCGAAATGCCGCCATCGAGCTTGATTTCCGACGCAGTCATCATTCGGCTCTCATCGGACGCGAGATAGAGTACCGCATAGGCAACATCGTCAGGCTGGGCGATGCGACCTATTGGTATCTGGCGCGCCAGCTTGTCGTTGCGCACATCCCGCGCGCCGCGCGACAACGTGTCGAGCAGCGGGGTATCGACGAAGGTCGGATGAACCGAGTTGCAGCGGATATCCAGACCTTCATGCGCACAATGAAGCGCGATCGACTTGGTCAGCATCCAGCCGGCCGCCTTGGACGCGTTATAGCCTGCAAAGCTGTGATAAGCGATCAAGCCCGAAATCGACGATATGTTGATGATCGAACCCGGCTGATGAGCACGCATGATCGCAAGGGCTGCGCGGGTCCCGAAGAATATGCTGTCGACATTGATGGCCATCGCCCGATGCCATGTTTCGGTCGGCAGATTCTCGATCGATCCCACCGGGGCGATGCCTGCATTGTTGACCAGTACCGACAGGCTGCCCATGCGCTCGGCGGCCGCGGCCGCCACATCCGGCCAGGACCGCTCGTCGGTCACGTCCAGAAAGGCGGCATAGGCCACCTTGGCGCCCATGGCATCGTTGATCGCTTCCGCTTGCTCGCGGGCGCCGTCGCCGTTGACGTCGGCCAGCATGACCTGCGCGCCATGCCGCGCCAGCATATGCGCGATGGCAGCCCCTAGTCCCTGGGCAGCTCCCGTGACCAACGCCGCCTTGCCGGCAACCCGACCGGAGTACTGCATAGTATTTCTCCCTGACCTGTAGATTATAACTTCGGCACACCCTAAACTCTTGACCCCGTTGATCAACGGCGGGGCCCAAGAAATAGATGCCTCAAGACCCTTTTATCTGCACATTTCAGAGAAGCCGATGAACGTCGGCAAGGTCGGATGGCCGCCGCCAATATTTCGTGGCGCCCGAGGCAGCGGTGGCGCTTCCCTTCCAGTAAGGCACGGGGCACGTCACCAATTATGTTAGTTGCTCACAATCGCCCCCGAGAACACTCTCCTTCGGTGGCGCCTGAACTCACCTGTCAGCGCACCGATCAAGACGCAGTTATCTTCGGCTGCATGGCGAGCTTGCGCCATGCAGATCAGGGGGGACGCAAGAGGGGGTAGCTTTGGCGAAATGAAGCGGTAATCGACACCCTCGCCGGCCCGACCTCTCGATGCAGGCGACAGTTTGCACGATGAGGCGGCCCCAACGCCGCTGAAGGAGCGGACGGCCGGCCCCGGGCACGCGCAGGACGAGCGGATGCCGGCACGAAGCCTGACTGAAGGATGCCGCTAAAGCCTTATAATAAGGCTGCCGCGTGCTCCGAACAACGAACAACAACAAGCCGGACGGGACACCGCCGGACGTTACACGGGGAAGGATACAGCATGGAAGAAGGTTTCAACCATAGCCAGGGCCAGCGACGGATGCGGCCAGACGCCTACGCGACCTCGGTCATGACGGCGGTCGGGTGCTTTCTCATGCTGAACATCGGCGCGCCCGCCTCGGCAGAGACGGCCGAGGCGCAGCCGATCCAGGAAATCGTGGTGACCGCCCGCAAACAATCCGAAAGCCTGCAGAAGGTGCCCGTGACGATCACTGCGATCGCCGGCGCCGAACTCGCGCGATTCAAGCTCGACAAGCCGGAAGACGTGGCGAGCCGCATCCCGACTTTGAACGTGTCTTGCTGCGGTTCCGGATCAGGCGCCCAGGTCAGCCTGCGTGGCGTCGGTTCTTCCTATCTCTCCGCAGCGTTTGACTCGGCTGTCGCACTGGATTTCGACGGCGTCGTCGTCAGCAGCATGCGCGTGCTGCAGTCGGGCTTCTTCGACATGCAACAGGTCGAAGTCCTCAAGGGGCCTCAGTCGCTATATTTCGGCAAGAGCGCCTCGGCCGGCGTGCTGTCGTTCAAGTCGGCGGATCCGACCGACCATTGGCAATTCGGCGGCAAGGCATCCTACGAGTTCGAGCAGAAGGGCTATACCGCCGAAGCCTTCGCCTCCGGCCCGCTTACCGAGACGCTGGGCCTGCGGCTGGCGGGCAAGTATAACGACATCAAGGAAGTGCTGCATAATTCGGCGCCCGGCGTGCGGCATCCCGACCGCGGCGAGAAGAACGCCAACGCTCGTGCCACCCTGCAGTGGAAGCCCTCGGATTCCTTCTCCGCCAACCTCAAGATCAATTATGTGCATCACGCAGCCGACGGATCGATCCGTAACTCCGTGATCGGTTGCGGGAATAACGGCGTCGCCGATCCGATCAGCCTGGCCGGTGGCGCCTTCCTGATCCCGGCCGGCTACAACTGCGACATCTCCGGCAATCGCTACGTCCTGCCGGACATCGCAGCGCCGCTGGCGATACAGGCGCCGCTCGGGAAAGATTTCCACCATGGCGTGCCTTACGCGAGCTCCGACATCTATTTCGGCCGGCTCAAGTTCGACTGGAAGCTCAGCGACCAGCTGACCGTCTCCTCGATCACCGGCTACCTCGATCAGAACTCCGTCGATTTCGACGCCTTCAGCTATGGCGGCGTGCTGGGCGGGGCCAGCTTTGGCACCGGCGCTGGCCTGGCGTTCAACAAGCTGCGCCAGTTCAGCCAGGAGGCGAGGCTGACCAGCAGCTTCGACGGTCCGCTGAACTTCATGCTCGGCGGCTTCTACGAAAAGCGCCACATCGAGTACAACACGTCGCAGAACGGGATCAACATCGCTGTCCTCGCCGGTCCCGACCCGATCACGGGGAACACCTCCGACTGGTTCAAGGAACATCTTACGCATACCGATGCGGTTTCAGCCTTCGGCAGCGTCAATTACGACATCACGAGCCAATTGAAGCTTTCGGGCGGTGTGCGCTGGACCCATGAGAAGAAGGACCAGCTGATCTCGATCCCCTACGAAAACGTCATTCTGAGCAGCGCTTTCGGCTTTGCGCCGAGCGGCTTCGTCGCTGATCCGATCAATTACAAGGACAGCAACGTCTCGCCGGAAGTGTCCCTGAGCTACCAGCCGACCAGGGACCTCAACTTCTATGCGGCGTACAAGAAGGGCTACAAGTCCGGCGGCATCGACAACAGCGCCCTGCCGTCCAACGCACTGCTTGGCCTGTCGAGCGCGGATCCCGCGGTCAAGGCCCGGACCGCCGCCGCACTGATCTATAAATCGGAAACCGCCAAGGGCGGCGAAATAGGCATGAAGTCGCAATGGCTCGATCGTAAGCTCACGATCAATGTCTCGATCTACGACTACAAGTTCAACAACCTGCAACTGCAGATCTTCGACGGCCGGGCCGTGCAGTTCCGCACGACGAACGCCGGCGAGCTGACATCCAAGGGCGCGGACGTCGATTTCAGGTGGGTGACCGATGTCCCGGGGCTCACACTCTATGGTGCGCTCGCCTACACCGACGCCAAATATTCCAAGACGTTCATCCCCGACCCCGACAATGCGCCGCTCGGCGATCTCAAGGGCCGCGCGTCTTCCGGGGCGCCGAAATGGTCCGGCAATGCCGCGGCCAACTTCCACACCCCCGTGGGGAACGACTTCGCCCTCGACCTGACTGGAAACGTGCAGTTCAAGAGCCGCTACTATACCCGCGACGGCAGCCTGTCCGACTATGTTCAAGGCTCGTCGACCAGCTTCGACCTGGCCGCCTCCTTCGGCCCTCAGGATGGCCGCTGGTCGGTGGCCCTGATCGGCACGAACCTGGGGGACAAGCGCACGGTGACATCCAGCGGCCCGCGGCCGTTCCAGTCGGCGACTGGCGACGACGTGATCCTGAACCTGAGCGAGGGCCGCAAGCTGTTCGTCCAAGCCGGGTTCAAGTTCTAGACCAGGCACATGTGCTGCGGGCGGGCGGAGCTTTCGACGAAAGCCGAGCCCGTCCGCCGCACAGGGCACAGAATATGATCGTCCAGGCCGCGCCTGGCCCCTGTGACGGTCAGGTGAAGAAACCGCCCGTCGCGGCGAGCCGCTCGAGCAAGGGCGAGATTCGGATCGCATCGCCCGCCTGTTGGCGGGCCTTCAATCGATCGACGATTCCGGCAAGACCGACCCCGTCGCCCCAGAACATCGGCCCGCCCGAATGGACCGGCCACCCATAGCCGGCGACCAGGGCCATATCGATATCCGACGCCTTGAGCGCGACCCCCTCTTCGAGAAGCTTCGCACCTTCGTTCACGACAGGATCGAGCAGCTCGAAGACGATCTGCTCCTCGCTATAGCTCTTCTGGCCGATCCCGGCCCGATCGCGGAACGCCGTGATCACATTCTGCACGTGTGGCGACGGCCGGCCGACGCGCTGTTCGTCATAATCATAATAGCCGGCGCCCTTCTTCTGGCCCCAGCGGCCGCTTTCGCACAATATTTCCTGCACCGTGCGGCCGGCCGTATTGTTCGCGTCCCAGCCGATGACATCCAGGCCGACCAGGTCGAGCATCGCGAAGACGCCCATGGGAAAACCGAAATTGGCCATCGCCGCATCGATGTCCCAGGGCAGCGGGCCTTCGAGCAATATGCGGTCGGCGGCTTCGCCTCGCCGCGCCATCAGACGGTTGGCGATGAACCCGTCGCACACGCCGGAGAGGACCGCGACCTTGTCCAGCGTGCGCCCCAACGCCATCGCCGTGGCGACGACGGCGCCGGACGTCTTCTCGCCTCGGACCACTTCAAGCAGTCGCATGATGTTGGCCGGTGCAAAGAAATGCAGTCCGACCACATGTTCGGGCCGCGCTGTGACCGCGGCGATCGCATTGAGGTCGAGAAACGACGTGTTGCTGGCGAGGATCGCACCGGGCTTCGCAATCACATCGAGCTGGCGGAATATGGATTGCTTCAGGTCGAGGCGTTCGAAGACGGCCTCGACGACCAGGTCAGCCTCGGCAGCGCCCTCGATCGCGGAACTGCTGCTGAGCGCCGCGAGCCGCTTGTCGGCCTCACCCGGCGTAATCCGGCCCTTTTCGGCCAGCGATCGGATAGTCTTGTCTATGCGCTTCGACGCCAGTTGCAGCGCCGCACCGTCCAGGTCGATGAGCGTGACCGACAGTCCAGCATTGAGGAACGCGATCGCGATGCCCGTTCCCATCGTGCCGGCCCCGATCACGGCGATCGACCTTAGCGGCTGGGGAATCACATCCCTGCCCAGCCCCGGGATCTTGCTGGTCGCCCGTTCGGCGAAGAAGATATGGCGTTGGGCCGCCGATTCCCGGCTGGCCATCAGGTCCTCGAACAGCGCCCATTCCCGTGCCAGGCCTTCGTCGAAGGAAAGCATGGCCGCCGCCTCGATCGCCTTGATGATGTTGCCCGGAGCCTTGAAGCCCTTGAAGGATCGTGCGTTCTTCTCCTTGAACGCCGCGATGTGCCTGGACGCGTCATCCGCTGAAAGATCCGGAGCCAGGTCGCGCGCCAAGCGCAGCGGAGCATTTTCGTCCGCGAGGCGGGCGGCATAGGCGATCGCCTCGTCGCGCAGCGTGCCCTCGGCGGACAGCAGGTCGATCAGCCCGGCCGCCTTGCCTGCGCTCGCGGCGATCGGCTTGCCGAACACGATGAGGTCCAGCGCCGCCGCGATGCCGGCGAGCCGCGGGGTCCGCTGGGTGCCCCCCGCTCCGGGGAGAAGACCGAGATTGACCTCTGGCAGCCCGATGCGGGCAGAAGGCTCGGCAATCCGGTAGTGGCAAGCCAATGCCAGTTCGAAGCCGCCCCCGAGTGCGGTGCCATGGATCGCCGCGACCACCGGCTTTGCGGCACCCTCGATGATCCTGAAAATGTCGTTGAGGTCCGGCTTCAGAAGCGGCTTGCCGAACTCGCCGATATCGGCGCCGGCAAAGAATGTCCGGCCCGCACAGGCGATGACGACAGCCTTGACGGCCTCATCCGCCAGCGCCCTAGTCACCCCCGCCTCGAGACCGATGCGCACGACATGGCCCAGGGCGTTCACCGGGGGCGAATCGACTTCCAGAACGGCAACCCCATTGATGGTCATCAACTGGGTTACCGGGTTGAGCCTGGTCATCATTCCACTCCTTGTCCGCGCATAGATCGGTGGCCGCTGCGACGGCGTCAGCTGTAGGTCGGCTCGTCCCACCATGGGAAAAAGTCCGGCATGTTCGCAGACACGCTGTCGGGAAAGGCCACGGCGCGCTTCTCGATGAAGGACGCGACGCCCTCCGCTCCATCCGCGGACCGCCCCCGGGACAGGATCGCGCGACTGTCGATCCTGTGGGCCTCCATCGGGCTGCTCATGCCAAGGCCCCGCCACAGCATCTGCCGCGTAAGTGCGATGGAAACGGGCGCGCTGCTTTCGACGAACCCGCGCGCAAGCGCGCGTGCGGCCGGCAGCAGCGCGTCCGGCTCGTACACAGCCTTTACGAGGCCGCCCTCGACCGCTTCTGTCGCCGGGAACAGGCTTCCGCTGAAACACCATTCCAGTGCCTGCGCGATGCCGACGATCCGCGGCAGAAACCAGGACGAGGCGGCTTCCGGAACGATCCCGCGCCGAACGAAGACGAAGCCGAAACGCGCGTCGCGACTGGCCAGCCGAATGTCCATCGGCAGCGTCATCGTCGCGCCAATGCCGACGGCCGGACCATTGATGGCGGCGATCACGGGCTTCAGACAGCGGAAGATGCGCAAGGTGAGCCGTCCGCCGCCGTCGCGGGCCGCACTGGCGCCATAGTTGAACGTGCCGTCGGCGTTCAGGAGGCCTTCGCCTCCCTCGGTTATGAAGCCCTCTGGCCCGGCGGAGATATCGGCTCCCGCGCAGAAGGCCCGGCCCTCTCCGGTCACGATGACGGCGCGGACCCGATCATCGGCGTCGACCCGATCGAATGCATCGATCATCTCGGTCATCATAAGCGGCGTGAACGCGTTGAGCTTGGAAGGCTGCGCCAGCGTCAGCGTCGCTATGCCATCTTCGACATCGTAGCGGATGGTCTTGTAGGTCATGGCATCCTCCCTTTGGCCGACGTCCAGATCACGGGTGGCAGGACGAACTCTACAGCGGCGTCAGCAGATGCCCGCCATCCACCACGAGGTCGCTCCCGGTCATGAAAGCCGATGCGGAAGAGGCCAGCAGCAGCAGCGCCCCATCGAGATCGCCAAAGCTGCCGAAGCGCCGCATCGCCACCCGCTTGCGCATTGCCTCGCCGTGCGAAGATGCGAGGAACTCCCGGTTGATATCGGTCTCGAAAAAGCCGGGAGAGATTGAGTTCACCCTGATCCCATAGCGTGCCAGGCTCCACGCCAGCTGGCGGGTCAGCTGCAGCACGCCCGCCTTCGAGATATTATAAGGCGCGATGCCATCCATCCCGCGGTGGCCGGTGATCGATGCGATATTGATGATCGATCCCCCGGATTGGGCTGCCTTCATCCGCCGCGCCGTCTCCGTTGCGACCAGCCACACCCCCTTCAGGTTGATGTCGAGCACATGGTCGTAATCATCTTCGGCCAGGGCGAGCACGGCCCCCGATCGCTCCACTCCGGCGTTGTTGACGAGAATGTCGATCGGCCCGGCAATATCCAGCCCGGCCGCGATGCTGTCGGAATCGGCCACATCCATCGCCACCGCACGGGCGCTTCCTCCCGTGGCGGCAATGCGGGCGACCAGCGCTTCCAGCTGGGGCATACGCCGCGCCGCCACCACCACCTCGGCGCCGGCCTGCGCGAGCGTGCAGGCGAAATGCGCGCCCAGCCCCTTGCTCGATGCCCCGGTTATCAGTGCCCGGGTACCGTTTAGATCCGCACGGAGAGTCACCGGCCGCCCCCCCTGAATTCTAGAGCGCCTCGATGATCGTGACATTGGCTATGCCGCCGCCTTCGCACATGGTCTGCAGGCCCCAGCGCTTGTTGCGGGCGCGGAGCGCATGGATCAATGTCGTCATCAGCTTGGCGCCGGACGCGCCCAGCGGATGCCCCAGCGAGATCGCGCCGCCATTGACGTTGAGCCGATCCGGATCGGCACCGACATGGCCGAGCCAGGCGAGGGGAACAGGCGCGAAGGCCTCGTTCACTTCATAGAGGTCGATGTCCTCGATCCGCAGCCCGGCGCGCTTCAGCGCCCGATCGGTCGCGGGCAGGGGTTCCTCCAGCATGATCACGGGGTCACCGGCCGTGACGGTCAGGTTGTGAATGCGGGCGAGCGGCGTGAGGCCATGCGCCTTGAGCGCCGCCTCACTCACCACCATCACGCCGGCTGCGCCATCGCAGATCTGGCTGGCATTCGCCGCCGAGATCTTGCCACCTTCGCGCAACAGCTTGACCGAACCGATCGACTGGAGCGTCGCATCATGGCGGATGCCCTCGTCGGCCATATGAAGCGAAACATTGCCGTCTGCATCGGCGACCTCCACCGGCACGATCTCCGCGGCGAAGGCGTCCGCCTGTGCCGCAGCGGCGGCGCGGCGATGGCTTTCCAGCGCGAAGGCGTCGCAATGTTCACGGCTGAAGCCATATTTGTCGGCGATCGCCTCGGCACCATCGAACTGGCTGAATTCGGGGACGCCGAAGCGCTGCAGGATCGTCGCAGACCAGGGGCCGACCCCTAGTCCCGCTGCCGTCGCCAGGGTCAGCGGCGAGCCCATCGGCACGCGCGACATGCTTTCCACGCCGGCGGCGATCACCACGTCCTGCGTACCGGACATCACGGCCTGGGCAGCGAAATGGATCGCCTGCTGCGAGGACCCGCATTGGCGGTCTATGGTCACGGCAGGCACGCTCTGCGGCAGGATGGATGCCAGCACCGCATTGCGGCCGACATGCATGCTCTGCTCGCCGGCCTGGCCGACACAGCCCATGATGACGTCATCGATGGCGGCGGGGTCGATGCCGGCGCGCGCTACCAGCGCGTCGAGCACTTTGCCGGCAAGGTCTGCGGGATGCCAGGCGGCGAGCCTGCCGTTGCGGCGGGCGCCGGCCGTGCGGCCTGCCGCAACGATATAGGCCTGCTTGCTGCTCATGCTGATTTGCTCCTGCGGATGTTCGGGCGGTCTGGACGGCGCGGTCCGCTCATTGTTCGAGCGAGCGCGCGATCAGCAATTTCATGATCTCGCTGGTGCCGCCGTAAATGCGTTTGACGCGCACATCCTTGTACATCTGCGCGATCGGATATTCGTTCATATAGCCATAGCCGCCGAACAGCTGCTGACAGCTGTCGACGACGCGCTGGGCGCGCTCGGCCACCCATAGCTTGGCCATGCTGGCGCCTGCGGCGTCCAGTTCGCCGCGCACATGATCCGCGATGCACTGATCGACGAAGCTGCGGGCGACCATCGCCTCGGTCTTGCATTCGGCGAGGCGGAACTGCGTATTCTGGAAATCGAGCAGCCGCTGCCCGAAGGCCTTGCGGTCCCGGACATAGGCCAGCGTATGATCGACTGCGGCCTCCATCAGCGCGAGGGCCTCGATCGCGATCATCAGCCGCTCCTGCGGCAGTTGCTGCATGAGCTGGTGGAGGCCATGGCCTTCCTCGCCTCCGATCAGGTTCGCCGCTGGCACCTCCACGTCATCGAAGAACAGCTCCGACGTGTCGGCCATTTCCAGGCCGACCTTGTCGAGATTGCGCCCGCGCCAGAAGCCGACCGCATCGCCGGTTTCGACCCCGAACAGGGAAATCCCCTTAGACCCGGCGGCCGGATCGGTGCGGGCGACGACGATGATGAGGTCGGCATGCTGGCCGTTGCTGATGAAAGTCTTCTGGCCGCTGATCTTGTAGGCGCCGCCCTCGCGCACCGCGTTCGTGCGGATGCCGCGCAGATCCGATCCGGCGCCGGGCTCGGTCATGGCGATGGCGGTGATGACCTCGCCCGATACGATCTTCGGCAGCCAGCGACGACGTTGCTCGGCTGTGCCGTAGCGCTCGATATATGGTGCGACGATGCCGTTGTGCAGCGGTACGCCCCACCCGTCAGCCCCGGCCAGGCCAAGGCGGCGGATCAGCACCGCCTCATGGCGAAAATCGCCGCCCGCGCCGCCATATTCGGGCGCAATCGATACGCCGAGCAATCCAGCTTCGGCCATTTTACGCCACGCTGCGCGCTCGACGATGCCGTCGTCGCGCCAGCGGGCGAGCCGCTCGGGCGACACATTGTCGGCCAGGGTGCGGCGCACCGAATCGTCGAACAGGACGAGTTCCTCGTCCATCCAGCGCGATGGTTGATCGAATATGCCTGTCATGGGAACCTCAGCGCGGGGCCATGCGGATGGCGCCGTCCAGCCGGACATCCTCTCCATTGAGATAGCCGTTCTCTATCATCGCCAGGGCGAGCTCGGCATATTCCGCCGGATCGCCGAACCGCTTCGGAAAAGGCACGCTGGCCGCCAGCGCATCCTTCACATGATCGGGCGCCGCATTCATCAGCGGCGTGTTGAAGATGCCGGGCAGGATCGTGTTGACGCGAATCCCCTCGCCCATGAGATCGCGGGCGATCGGCAGGGTCAGCGCGACGATGCCGCCCTTCGAAGCGGAATATGCCGCTTGCCCCGCCTGGCCATCCTCGGCGGCGACGCTGGCCGTCATCACGATCGCCCCGCGCTCGCAGGAAGCGCCCACCGGATCGAGCCCCAGCATCCCGGCCGCGGACTTGGCGATGCAGCGGAATGTGCCGACCAGATTCACCTGGATGACGAGATTGAAGGCATCGAGTGGAAAGTGCCGGATTTCTCCGCTCTTCTTGTCGCGGCTTGCCGTCTTCACCGCGTTGCCGATGCCAGCGCAGTTGACCAGGATGCGCTCCTGCCCATGCGCCGCTCGCGCCGCGGCGAAGCCGTTGTCCACGCTCTCGTCGGAGGTGACGTCGACCTCGCAGAAGACGCCGCCGATCTCCCCGGCCAGCGCGGTCCCCTGCTCGACATTGAGATCGAAAATCGCCACCTTCGCGCCCTTGGCCGCCAGCCCCCGCGCGGTTGCCGCACCGAGGCCGGATGCACCGCCAGTGACCACCGCAGCGGCCTGGGAATCGAGTTTCACAATGAGCTTCCTTTACAATCCACCGACGCGGCCAGCTCGTGAGGGCCAATGTCCAGTGCTGCGACAGTAACGAAGCAATGGCGGGGCCGACCCTGCCATTTTTGACGGTCTTGGCTGGACGGGTGCGACGGTAGACTCTCTCGAACATGATATGGAAGGCAACGCCATGACCCCGCTGGAAGCGACCCAAGCGATGTACGACCACGCCTCGCGTGGCGAATGGGAGATGGTCGCCGCTTTCATGGCGGAGGATCTCGTCATCCACGAACCGCCGACGCTGCCCTATGGCGGGGAATGGCGCGGCCGTGACGCGCTCCAGCGGCTGTTCACCCATGTAATGGGCTTCTGGGATGATCCGCATGTCGAATGGATCGATCTGGTCGGCGGGGATCATCACGTCGTCGCGCTGCTGCAGATGAGCGCGACCGTGCGCACGACCGGCAAACATTTCACGCAGCGTATCGCCGAGGTGACGCGCTTCGATGTCGACGGGAAGATGGCGGAGATGCACATTCACTATTTCGACGCGGGTGAAATAGCGCGCCTGCTCGCGGGATGAGGAGTGCGTCCTTTGCTGCAGAGCCGGCCGCAGGTGGGTTGCTACAGCGCGAACGCCCCGTCCGGATCGGCTTCCATCAGTTCGACGATGTTTCCATCCGGATCACGCCCATAAGTAGCGGCACATAGGCCGGGCAGGCGCTGGGGCGGGCAATTGAACGGCATGCCCGCCGCCTTCAGCCGCTCATATTCGGCATCGATGTCGGTCACGCTCATGCAGATATGGGTATAGCCCTGGTCGTTGACCGGACGCCGGGGATCGCCTGTCTTGCCGGCCGGATTTTCGAACTGGAACAGTTCCAGGCAGGCATTGCCCGTCCGGAGCATCACCATCTTCACTGCCGTATCGCGCAAGCCATAAATCGCGTCTGCCGCGGCATTGCCCGCCCCCCAAGCATATTCGAGCGCGACCTCGAATCCAAGGAGATCGCAATAGAAGCGGGTCAGCCGGCCGATATCCCCGGTCGTAATGCTGGCATGGTGGATGCCCTTGATCATCTGCGCCGTTCCGCTGTCCGATTTTATCGCACACACCGCTCAGGGGTTGATCGATTTCCCGGGTAGATGGCCACTGAGATATTTGTCCAGCGTGCGGCTGAAGTGGCGGATGCGGCTCTCCTGATAGTGGCCGAGCTCGATCCTGCCATTCGCCGAAGCCTTCATCCCCTTCTGGAGCGAAGCGAGGTTCGCCAGATCCTGGTCGAACACGCCCGCCAGCCCCGCTCCGATCAGATGCGCCACGGTGGTAAAGGATTCGTCTTCCCCGATCAGGTGCATATGCGGCGCCTTGGGCGGCGTCGTGCCCAGCGGTGTGCGGGTCAGGATGCGCACCTCCATCAGGCAATGGTCGACATCGCGCCACGGGCGCCAGCGATAGACGATGTTGGGCACCAGCCCGCCCCAGGGCGCGAAGTTGGGGAAGATGTTATAGGTGAAGTTGTCGAGTACCTCGCTGTCCGACGACTGCGCATAATCACGCCCGTCCATCGCCTGGAAAGCTTCGCGGTTGGCTGCGGCCAGAACCTTGCGCGCGAGCAGCGGGTCATCCGGTGCGAATCCGCCAAGGTCGGCACTGGTGGCGAAGCGAACACCGCCATCTTCGCCCAGGAAATCGGCGATCGTCTCGAGGATATAGCGCTGGCCACGGCCGCGCACATGCGGAGAAAGCGCGCCATTGGGCGTGATCGCCCGGTTCATATGATCGCCATAGAGGTCGTAGCGGGTGTTGGCGTCGGCGGTGAACCCCAGGATCTGCGGATGCGTGACGACCGAGTGGAAGGCCTCCATGAAAGCTTCGGCCGTCGCCTTCCAGTTGGCGGGGAATACCCGCCCGATCCATGCCGCTGTATGGCACTCCTCGAGCTTCCAGAGATCATAATGTTCGACCCCGGGGCCGACCCATTCCCGAAAGGACGGCAGTTCATGATTCTCCGTCACCATGACGAAGCCGTGCCAGCGCTCCACCCTCAATTCGGGCAGCGACAGGTCCCTGCCCTCGAGGTGAGGGAAATCCCAGCGACAGGGAATTTCCTTGAGCGTCCCATCATTGTGCCAGGTGAAGCCGTGGAAGGGGCAGCGCAGATTGACCGAACGCCCGCCCTCGTCGCGTAATAGCCGCCCGCGATGCAGGCAGACATTGTGGAAGGCCTTGATCGAACCGTCCGACTGGCGGACCAGCAGATAATTTTTGTCGGCGATCTCATAGACGACAGTGTCGCCCGGCTCGGGCAGATCCTCCTCGCGCGCCGCAAACTGCCAGGTATTCGGCCATAGACTTTCGCGCTCGGCAACCGCGAAAGCCTCGCTGGTGTAGCGTGCCGGATCGAGCGGCTCGTCGCCCAGGTTCTGATTGGATTCCGCGACCAGACAATCGGGCGCGCCCCTCGTGTCGCCTGCCAGCATGTCGCTATAGCTCAGCCCGGGGCAGCGATCCTCGCGGGGGAGGGAAAGGTCGGCGTCGCTCATCGATTCGCTCACTCGCTTTGATCCAGGGGCATCGCGCAGGCTTCGGCAATATGGCGATGGACGTTGTGCAGCGCGGCCTCGTTGGCTCCCAGCACGACGTGGAAATCCGCTGGCGCCGTGAGCAGATTGGAAAAGCCCGACGCCGCGACCCGATAGTCCTCGGTCTGCACCACCTGCGCGGTCAGGTCATAGGCCGTCTCGCAGGCTGCACGATGCGCGTCGCTCTCGATGCCGAACGGCGCATAGACGGCGAAATGGCAGATCATGCGATCCGCGCCGTCCGGGAACAGCCGGAAGACCTGCGTGAAATAGACGCCCGGCACCACCGCACCGAAGAAAATGATCGTGTTGGGGAAGAGGTAATGGACCCCGCCATAATCGGTTTCGGGCCACTCGTCTTCGGGTTTGCCGACCAGATCCGCGACCGACAATTCGGGGAAATTAACGCGATAATGCCGGCCGAAGGAGTCGTAGACTTGGCGGTTGGTGAAAAATGCCTGCCCGATGCTCGATCCGTGCAGCGCCTTGAAATGATAGCTCTCGCCGTAAGTGTCGAGCGCGAATTTCCAGTTGGCGTCAGCCGCAAGAATGCCCTTCTTGACAGGCTCGGCGCGGTGCAGCTCCAGCTGTTCGAGCACGGCGCCGAAGCTGCCGAGATGCGCCTCGGCGTCGATCGGCCCCGCATCAGGATCGACGCGCACCAGGATCAGCCCGAGATGTTCTGAGCAGGGCAGCTCGATCAGGTTGCGCGAGCCGATCGCGCAGTCGGCAAAACCATCCTTGCCGGGTTGGCCGACCAGACGCCCTGCGGCATCGAAGGTCCAGGCATGGAACGGGCAGGACACGCGCGGCAGATGCCCGCTCCAGGGTTCGCGGCTTTCGACCAACCGCGCCGCGCGATGGGTGCACATATTGCGGAAAGCGCGAACCGCGCCGTCCTTGCCGCGCATGACGAGGACCGAGGGCCCGGCCGCATCGAATACCAGCGCGTCGCCGGGCTCCGGAAGGTCGCCGCTCAGTCCGGCAAGCACGGGCTCCTTGTGGAAGACGCCGCGCATCTCCGCGGCGTGGCGCGCTTCGCCGGTATAGATCGACTTGTGGAGCGGCAGCGGAGCTTCGGCGCTGTCGGTACGATCGTCTGCGACCCGAGCGACCAACTCGCGCAGGGCCTGACGCGCATTGCGGCGCCGGACCTGCGCCCAATCGTCCGACTGGAGATCAGCCTCTGCCATATCCTCGCCTCGCTTCGTCGCGTCTGGTTTCAAGCTGGGTATGACATGATTGCGCCGCGGCTTTAGCTAGCGGTTTTGATGGGAGACACGGATCACGCGTTTGCGCCGAGATAACCGAGCTGGCCGGCCTTGAAGACAGCCTGCGCCCGGTTGATCGCGTTCAGCTTCTCGCCGGCGCGATTGATATGGTAGCGGATGGTGGCATGGCTAAGCGCGATGATCATCGCGATCTCCCGGTCCGTCTTGCCGATCGCGGCCCAGCGGAGGCATTCGACTTCGCGCTTGGACAGCTCGCAGTCCGACGGTATGCGCCGCTTGGTCCGCATCGCCGAGACATAGCCGCTGATGAAGCGCCGCGTGATCGCGCCTAGGATCCCGCCGATCGCCGCAAATATGTCGGACAGATCGTCGGCCTCCGGATCGCAAGGCGCGAAGCTATTGGCCGAGACCTGCGCGAACGGCAGGTGGACCGGAACCATGATCACGGCCTTGAAGCAGGACTGGCTCGTGAAATAGCCGCCTGGATCAATTTCCTTCAGATAGGGATTGGGCGACGCGGTGAAAAAGCCGCGCGCGCTGCACCAGAAGGGTTCGCTTTCGTAACGGCAGGAGCGAGGCAGCAAGGCATGCAGCGCAAGGTTGCGATCCTCCCACCAGCGTTCGCCTTCGGCCCGCCAGCCGAACAGATCGGCGGCGAGGACCGATCCGTCCGCATCGGTGATCGCTTCCCTGGAGGCGATGTTTGCGCACAGAGCGGCGCGCAAGCCATATTGCGCGGCGAAATCGCGGATGCTGAGCGCGGCATCGCGGATGTCCTCGACGCGACGGACGGTTGCCCGCTCGACCAGATCCTCCATCTCGATCGAACTGCACAGCCTGAAGTCATTTCTGCTGGAAGCACTCATGATTCTCACCTCCTAAACCTGCGATTGTCCGGTACCTGTCATTTTTGCGTGTAGCCGTGGCGGCGCAGGCGCGGGATTCGGGGCAGGTCCAGGAAGGAAGACCGCTCATGCCCGTCACTCGCCAATGGCTTCTTGCCGGTCATCCGAAAGGCTGCCCGGTCGAGGAGAGTCACTTCCGTCAGGCGACCGTCGAGGTCAGAGGGCCGGACGAGGGCGAGATGCTGCTGGCCACGCGCTATCTGGGCTTTGATCCGGCGCAGAAAGGCTGGATGGAGAATATTGCCGATTATGTAGCGCCGATGGCGATCGGAGACGTCATGCGTGGCAGCGCGATCAGCGAGGTGATGGTAAGCCGTCGCCCCGGCTTCGCTCCGGGCGATCTCGTGCTGGGCACCACCGGCTGGACCGAATGGCATATATCCGATGGCGCCGGCCTCGAACGGATCGAAACGACGCTGCCGCCGACCGCGATGCTGTCGATATTGGGTACGACCGGCATGACGGCATGGTGCGGGCTGTTCAAGCGCGGGCAGCCTGTCGCTGGCGACACGGTGCTGATCTCGGGTGCCGCCGGCGCGACCGGATCGGTCGTCGGCCAATTGGCAAGGATCGCCGGATGCCGGGCAATTGGCATCGCGGGCGGAGCGGAGAAGTGCCGCTGGCTCGTCGAGGAAGCCGGCTTCGACGCCGCGATCGACTACAAGGCAGGTAATCTGTCCGGGCAGATCGGCGCCCTCTGCCCGGGAGGTGTCGATGTGGTGTTCGACAATGTCGGCGGCGGCGTGCTCGATGCGATGCTGGGCAATATCGCCACCGGCGCCCGCGTGGTGATCTGTGGAGGGATCAGCCGTAACGAAACCGGCGGCTTGCCCGTGGGCCCCAGGAATTATTTCAACCTCGTCTTCCGCCGCGCCAGCATGAGCGGTTTCATCGTGCTCGACTGGGCGTCCGAGTTTCCGGAGATCCGCACACGGCTCGAGCGGCTGATCCAGGCGGGCCGGCTTTCCTATCGGGAGGATATCGAACATGGCTTCGAAAACGCTCCTTCCACTCTGATGCGCCTGTTCGCGGGCAAGAACCGCGGCAAGCAATTGCTCAAACTTTAACCCGCTATTATAAACCCTAAGCCGTAATTCCCCCATCGACGGCCAGTTCGGCGCCCGTTACGAAACCGCTCTCGTCCGACACCAGGAACAGCACCGCGGAGGCGACATCCGCCGGCAAGCCGGCGCGCGCCAGGGGCGTGTTGCCGGCACCGAATGCAGCGACATCCAGTCCGGGCACGGCATCGGTCAGCATCGGCGTATCGATGATGCCGGGCAGGATCACGTTCACCCGGATGCGATCGGGAGCCAGGCTGCGCGCCGCTGCGCGCGACATTCCGCGCACCGCCCATTTGGTGCCGGTATAGGCGAAGAACGAAGGATCGGCTTTGAGCCCGGCGATCGAAGACACGTTGATGATCGAGCCGCCGCCCGAGCGCTTCATCGTCTCGGCGGCGAATTTCATCCCGAGAAAGACGCCGGTCTGGTTGATCGCAACGGTTCGGTCGAACAGCGCGTGATCGGTTGCGACGATATCGGCCATGACGGCGATGCCAGCATTGTTGACCAATGCGTCGAGCCGCCCATGGCGCTCCTCGACAAGCGCGAACAAGGCGGCCCAGGAAGCCTCATCGGCAACGTCGAGACGCTGATGCCAGGCGCTCGGGCCGATATCCGCGGCGACCGCTGCGGCCATGTCAGCGCGGATATCAGTGACGATCACCTCGGCGCCCTGCTCGGCGAGCAGACGGGCATGCGCTTCGCCCTGGCCGCGGCCGGCGCCCGTCACCACCACCACCTTGCCCGCGACGCGCCCTGCTCCCTGCGCGGTCATCGGGCGGCCTCTGCCAGAGCCGCAGCGTCTCGATCGCGCAATGCGGACCACCAGTTCAGGATGCTCAGCGGGAACAGATCGGCATAAACTCGAGTCCGCTCGCTTACATCATCGCTGAGCCCTTGCTCCTGCGTCGGGTCGAGCGGCGCGGCGCCCGCAACGGGATCGACCCATTCGAGTTCGAAGCGCTCGATCAGCGCCATGATCGGCTCGGCGGCGGCTTCATGGTGCGGCGCTGTTTCATGGGCAAGGAAACCGGCATAATCGTCGAATGATTGCAGGCAGTAATAAGTGTTCGGCTGCTTGCCGCGCCAATATTCATAGCGCCTGAGGCCCGGCTCGTTGCCGGTCGAAGCCTCGTAGAGCGCGCGCGCCATCGCCTCGAACGCGGCAGCACCGCCCTCCTTGACGCGCATATGCACCAGGCAAGTCGCCATATCCTCTCCTTGCAGCCGTTTTTGATAGTGGCCGTGCTGCTGGGTCCAGCTAGTAACATGCAGCAGTGCTGCTTGCAATCGTCAATCGGCGGCACGTTGAGGGGAGAAAGCCGTTGGCGACGAGGAAGCTTGATCTGTTCGGTCCGGATGCGCACAAGCATTGGTTCGAAACCTACAGGCTGCTGCGCGAGCAGGAGCCGGTGTACCGGGTGCCGGACTCGACCCTTTTCGTCCTCACCCGCTACGACGACATCGCGATGGTGGTCCGGGACAGTGAGCGCTTCTCGAACGAGGCCGACAAGCATGGCGGCGAACCCTTGCTGCTCCACCCCGAGGCACGCGAGATCTACGACCGGCGCGGCTGGTCCAAGGCCTTTCCCCTTGCGCAGGATCCGCCCGAGCACAAACGCTTCCGCGGGCTGGTCAATCACTTCTTCACCGGCCAGCGGCTCGAGCAGAGCCGTGTATTGATCGAGCATCATGTCGATCGCCTGATCGATGCTTTCGCCGGAGCGGGAGAAGCCGAATTCATCGCCGCCTTCGCCGAACCACTGCCGGCCGCTGTCATCTCAGGGCTGCTTGGCCTGCCGGCCGAGGACGGCGAAYGGCTCAAGCGATGGTCCTTCGCCTGGGCGCTGCCGTTCGCGCGGGGGCTCAGCCTCGAACAGGAGATCTGGGTCGCCGAGCAGGGCGTGGAATTCCAGCATTATCTGAAAGCCCATATCGACTCGCGCCGTGCCAATCCCACGGCCGACATCATATCGGAGCTCGCCCATGCCCGCGTGGACGATTACGAGCTGACCGATGGTCAGATCGTCCAGATCATCGATCACCTGTATATCGGCGGCAACGAAACGACGGCGTTCGCGCTCGCCTCCGGTCTGTGGATGATGCTGCGCGATCCCGAGATCCACGCCGAGCTGAGGCGCGATCCCGCGCGCATCAACGGCTTCGTCGAGGAAGTTCTGCGACTCGAGTCGCCGACCCAGGGTCTCTATCGCACCGCCACGCGCGACACCGAAATCCGGGGCGTGAAGATTCCGAAGGGGGCCACCCTGCATCTGCGCTTCGCGGCTGCCAATCGTGATCCCGAGGTGTTCGAGGACCCCGACAGGATCAAGCTCGATCGGCGCAATGCCATGCGCCACATGGCCTTCAGCCAGGCAGAGCATCATTGCCCGGGCTCGGGCCTGTCCCGCCTGGAACTGCAGATCGCGTTCAAGGCATTGATCGCACGGCTGCCGGATCTCCGGCTGCCAGAGGGCCGCAACGATTTCGAACATCATCCCGGCTTCGTGCTGCGTGCGCTCAAGGCGCTGCACATCGCCTTCTAGTCCCGGCTTCCCCGCCGGGGCTCAATTCGAAGCCCTAGGCTGTATCKACATTCAGAGGATTCCCAAGTGGTGGGATGTCTGATTCATGGGTTTCCGCGATTGCGGAGGCATCATGGGGATCAAGCGATACGAGTTAAGCGAGGCGCAGTGGCGTCGGATCGAGCCGATGCTTCCGGGCAAGGTCAGTGATCCTGGGCGGACGGCGCAAGATAATCGCTTGTTTATCAATGGAGTATTGTGGGTCTTGCGTTCTGGTGCGCGCTGGTCCGACCTGCCCG